>JBAXWW010000096.1:0-6224 GCA_037128215.1 bacterium
ACAAATAACCCTGTTCCAACTAGAGCAGAAGTAACAGATGTATACCAGGCTGTAAGTGACGGCACTGACATTGTTATGCTGTCAGGAGAAACCGCAGTAGGGAGCTATCCATCAGAAGCTGTTATGATGATGAAAAAGATAATAGCAGAGAGTGAGAAAAACCTGAAAACTTCTTTCAGTTACAATTATAACGACCTATCTAAAAACACGGATGAAGCTATCGCTTATATGAGTGCAGAAATAACGAATAAGATAAAAGCAAAATTTATTTGTTCCTTTACATATGGAGGCTGGACTGCAAAGTTACTTTCCAAAACTAGTACCAGACATCCTATAATTGCTTTTACACCAATAAAGAAAACTAAAAACAGAATAAGTCTATATAGAGGTGTAAAGGCTTATTATATAGAAGAAAGCATAGGGACTGTTGATAAACTAATAAAGACAGCCAATAATGAACTCAAAAAACTAAAGCTCGTAAAAGCTGGTGATAAAATAGTTATAGTAGCAGGGCATCCTCTTGGAAGAGGCGGAATAACGAATCTTTTGAAGGTGCATACAATAGTATAAGTATCGTTCCAAAACTTGCCTTATGTATATTTTTTATACACACAAACCTTATAAATGTTAAGTAATAACAAGAAGTTAAACCTTGGCACTAGAATTGCTTACTTTTATGAATGAATTCGGAGGTTATTTTATGAAAAAATCAATATTTGTCCTACTTTCTATTATTTTTATGTCTTCTGGTGTCTTTGCACAAGACGCAGTTAATACAGGATATCCTGATGTTGATAAGTTAATCCAAGCAATACCTGATGATATAAATAAATGGGATGGTGAAACATGCCTATTCAACGACTCTGATAAACAGATAAAAAAAGAAGAATATGATCTTTTTACATCGTTCCACAGTGGGTATTTGAATTATGGTGACACGTTTAATACGCGTACATCTTATAAAAATGTAGTCGATGATGTTAAAAAAAGTGTAAGTGTAATTAGTAAAGGCCTTACTACTAAGTCAAATCCAGTTATAAGTTATCTGACTCTTGGAGCGATCTACCTTTATAGTTTTGAAATGGTACAAGCAGCTGAACTAGCAAAAGGTAATAGTGATGCTGAGTATAAAGAGGCAGGAACAAGTTCCTCAGAAAAAAGAGCTGCCAATATAGCGCTTAATCGACTTAGAGAGATGTATAATTATGCTTTAAATGCATTTAATGATTCTGGAGCAGGGTTTCAACTGCACGTAATGCAATATTTAGATGGTACTCCTTCTGATCCAAGTGATCCTGTATTTAAGGATTTAAAATCTCAAGATGACGCAGTAAAAATGTTGGCTACATTTAGTCAATATAAGCAGATGATCGATACTAAGATAAATGCTATGAAAGCTGAGTATCTAAAAGCAATCACAGCTAAATCAATAGAAAAAAAGAAAGCAACACTAGCTATAACCAGTGCAAAAATAGCACAAGATCAAGTAAAGCCAGCATATGATAAAGCAGTAGCTAATAGAGATAATGCACAAAAAGCTTATGATAACGCTTTAAAAGCTAATACAGAGGCTTTAACTGCTAAGGCATCTGCAGATCTGGCTGTAACCAGCGCAACCTCAGCTTTGGAAGAGATAAAAAAAGATCCTAGTACAGTTGCTGTGACCACGGCTCAAATAAAATATAACGTTGCTGTTATCGATCAAAAAACTACCACAAATAACGCAGAAAAAGCATTAGCTGCTAAAAACAAGCTTAAACCAGACTATGATGCTGCGGACCAAGCTAACAAAGACGCAATAGCTGCTAAAACTCTTGCCGATAAAGCTGAAGAGGATGCTCAAAAAGAGTTAGATGACGCAAACGCTCTAACACCACCTAACCCTATTCTGGTAGCTACAGCTAAGTCAAAGCACGACATTACTCTTACAGCTAAGAATACAGCCTCAGCTAACGCAGACAAAGCATTAACTGCTAAGAATACTCTTAAACTAGATTATGATAAGGTAGACAAAGCTAGCAAAGACGCAATAGCTGCACAAGAAATCGCTAATAACACTGTAGATGCAGCTTCAATAGAGTTGCAGAGAGCAAAAGCACAGTTAACTCCTGATCTTTTAGCGAAAGTACAAAAAGCACAAACAGCTTATGATCTTGCTGTTGCAGAGCAAACTAAAGCTAATACTAAAGTAAAACAGACAGATACTGATATGAAAAAGGCAAAAACAGCTCTAGAGAAAGCAACAGAAGATCTAAAAGAACCTGAAAAAATATATAATGAGAAAAAGAACGCTGTAAACGCATTAACAACACAAAAGAACTGATAAATAAAGAGACTGTTTATAATACAAGAAAGAGAGCTCAGCCTACAAGCTGAGCTCTTTGTTTTTATATTCTAAATATTTTGATAAAGCTTTAATTGCTCTGTCTGATTCTCTAAAAACTGGAACACTTTTTACGACCTTGCACGCAGGGTCATAAAGTTCTCCGCTGTCTACTATGACAACAAATGGTTTCTCTGTATTATGAGCCAGCTCTTCTATCATATTAAACATCGACTCAGCTCCAAGCTCTTCTTTTATTGACTTTAATGCCGGAGTCATCGGTATACAGGAAACAACTCCTGTAGAAACCGCTTTATCTTTTAGTAAAGCCTTTAAGCATTCAACATAGATACTATCGTTAGCTACTGGTGTTATATCTAGTGGGTTGCCTGCAGTAACCAGATTATCTATACTTGATCTAGCAAGAACAGCCGTTATATCTTTTATTGTTTCTGGACTTATCTTGGCAAGACCAGCTGAACCAAGATTGTCAGCCATACCAACAGTCTCAAACCCAGCATTACTTATTATTGCAAGATCACTGCCTTTAATTTTATGATCAATAAAACCTACCATTATTTTTAGCATGTCTTCAAATTCCATAAAATTATCTACAACAAGAGCTCCTGCCTGCTGCATTACAGCCTTATAGACTGGATATTCTCCTGCTATGGAAGCAGTGTGCCCACTGGCGGCAGATTTTCCAGCGCTAGACCTTCCGCCTTTATAAATGATGATATCTTTTCCACTTTTTTTGAGTTCTTTAATATAGTTTGCAGTTCTAATACCGTCTAATTCTTTAAACCCCTCAACATAAAGCGCTATAACTTTTATTTCTGGTTTATCCATAAAAAAGGCCAGATAGTCGCTAAATGTCAAGTCCATCTGATTACCTATAGAAACAGCATACTGTGGAGTAAGGCCAGTCTTACTTATCTTTGATATTATGAAAGCGCCAGACTGAGAAATAAAGGCATAAGGCTTAGGCTCTGAGTAAGGCATTTTTTTACTAGGGATAAAAAAAGTATCATATTTGCCAGGATTTGAAACTATACCTAAACAATTTCCACCGACTAAGATTGGCCCTTTATCCTTTATTTTTCTACTTTCCTGAATTAGATCGACCATGTGCTGTTCTAATTTTTCTCCGCCTTCTTTTTCTGCAAAACCGCCAGGTATTATTATTATGCTTTCTATTTTATTACTGCTTATAGATTCTTTAATTACTTCTCCAGCAACGTTAGCGCTCACAGCAAGTACAAGAAGATCAACTTTGTATGGAAGGTCCTTTATAGACGGCACACACTTTACGCCATCAATCTCTTTAGTTTCAGACTTAATTACGAACATTTTTTCCTTATCAAATTTTCTGTTTATTACGTTATTAAGTATGATCCTTCCCATGTTCATTGCTTTCTCTGAAACACCTATTACAGCCACTGATTTAGGGTGAAATAAGTTCTCTAGTTTTTCAACTGGTCTTCTTGCAAGGAACTTTGGTCTGTTCTCTATCTTCATCAATCCATCTATCGCTATAAAATTACCGTCAGAAACAACTATCGGATTGATCTCACATTCAGAAACAACAAATTCTGAATCCTTACTTTCATAACTAAAATATTTTCCAAGCTCATTCAATTTATTAAGAGCATCTAATATAATCTGATCAGAGATCAGCCTCTTGCCAACTCTATCAAGACCAGCTAATTTACAATATGCTGAATTTTTCTTTATAAGGTTTACTTCTATATTATTAAGTTCTCCTGATATAACAGAAAAAGCATTATCCATACTCTTTCCAAAAAATTCTGTGTCTATACCACCGATACCAAAACCTATTATCGTACCAAAATCCCTGCTGTTCCTTACTGAGGCTATAACCTCATTACCAAAAGTATTTTTATAGGATATTTTTTCTAAAACCAGGAATCCAGCGACTTTATAGTCAGTAGTTTTTTCCCTTATGTTTTCTATGGCTTTTTCTATTTCTGAATCAATATTCTTGCAAAAAATTACTCCGCCAAGCTCTGTCTTATGAAGTATTTGTGAAGACACAACTTTTACAACGACATCATCTGTGGACATCTTTATTTTTGGATCATATTTTTTATCAAAAGGTACAAACTGATACCTTGGAGTTTTAATACCTATTGAATTAAATATTGAATAGACTTCATTTTCCAAGAGAACATTTCTTCCATCATTTTTTACAGAATTGAGTATAGAGACAACTTCCTTCATTAATTATGACCTCCAAAATTCGTCGTCGGCACCTAAGGGATATATTGTAACTTTCATCTTTTATCAAAATAAAAAACCCGGATAGCCTATTTTGTATGCCACCCGGGTTTATTAATTTTTATAACCCCATAACCCTGCCCAAATACTATATGGCAACATATGGCATGGCAATAAAAATGTTAAAGCTCAGGCTATATATTTAAATTTCTGTATGTTATATGAGTAAGTTCATGAAGATATATGAGTTAAATAAAGCTGAGACCAATAACTTATCTGCTATCTCTATTGGGGTCTTTGATGGGGTTCATCTAGGCCATCAAAAAATATTAAATAAATTAATCAGTTCTGGGCCTTGTGGAGTCATTACCTTCTATAAACATCCAAGGACTGGTATCCGCCTTATACAGACTTTTGCTCAACGCCTTAATTATTTTAGGAAAATAGGCATAAACAAAGTTTTTGCAGTTTCTAAAAGAGATAAGATCTTATCCCTTTCTGCAGAACAATTTATAAGGGACATTATAGTTCCAATGAAAATAAAAAAGGTGATAGTTGGTTCGGACTTTAGACTAGGTCATAACAGAGATACTGATGTCGATCTATTTAAAGAGATCTGTCTTAAATATAACATAACAGTAGAAAAGATCGACGTAGTTTTGGAAGGACATCAGCATAAACTAAGTTCTACAGAGATAAGAGATAAAATATCTATTGGAGAAATAGAATCTGCTAATTCCTTATTAGGACATCCTTTTTGCATAAAAGGTTTTGTTGTTAAAGGAGCTGGGCTTGGAGCAAAGATAGGTTTTAGTACTGCTAACATTATTCCACACCCAACAAAACAAGTCGTGCCTGCAAATGGAGTTTATAGGACACAAACTATCATAGATGGAAGATCATATAAGAGTATGACTTACGTAGGAACCAACCCAACCTTAAAAGAAGGAAAATATTACTCCATAGAGACTCATATTCCTGGTTTCAGCGAATATCTGCATGGACAAGTAATAGAAGTAGAATTCATTTCAAAGACGAGGAATGAAATAAAATTTAATTCAGTCAATGAACTAATCGATGCTATAAAGAAGGATATAGAAGAATATCTAAGTGTATAGTTATTAAACAGACAGCTAGCTTTTGTACCATAAAACTAGACAGTCTTTAAGATAAAAGCAAATAATATCAACAAGATTGCTTCCACCCTACCCTTGGCATGAGGGTTGCATTATTAAAGGTAAAACCTTAGGAGTTTAGAGGGGGAAGAGAAAATGAAGAAACTATTAGTAATCGCAGTATTGGCACTAACAGCATCAAGTTCGATTTTTGCTCAGTCGTTTTTTAATACTAACACTAAGCCGAATCGTTTTGGTGAGTTCATGAATGGTTTTATCGGCCGTTCTAAGGATATCCAGGACTGCAGAACAGTTATACAGGGCGACGTGAGTCCTCTTGAAACAGCAGCTCTAGTTGCAGCTACAAAAGGAAACACATCAGCAACTGATATTTCTGCTCTATTACAAGCTATACAGAAGAAGTAGAAAGACAAATTACTTCTTTTGTATCTGAAAAGGATTCGTAGCAGCAGATTTATCTGCATTAAGCCAAGTAGATGCTGACCCAAAAGCAGGATAAAAAGTTTTTTTGTTACAAGCAGGATCAG
>JBAXWW010000097.1:0-6164 GCA_037128215.1 bacterium
TTATAAAAAATGTGATGAAATTATGCTTAAACTAGATGGTACAAAGAACAAAAGTAAGTTTGGTGCTAATGCCATTCTTGCTGTTTCTCTAGGAGTACTAAAAGCACAGGCTCTAAATGAAAAGATGTCGCTTTGGGCTTTTATAAATAAACATGAATTTTCGAGTCTTACACCAAAACTTCCTGTTCCTATGATGAACATATTAAATGGCGGATCTCACGCAGATACCAACGTAGATATTCAGGAATTCATGATAATGCCTGTCGGTTTTGATACATTTGCAGATGCATTAAGAGCTGGTTCAGAGATTTTTCATTCATTAAAGAAAGTTCTTCACAGTAACGGTCTTGCTACTTCTGTAGGCGATGAGGGTGGTTTTGCTCCAAGTCTTCCTAATAATGAAACAGCATTAAAGTACATAGTACAGGCAGTTAAAGATGCTGGTTATGAACCTGGAAAGAATATTTTCTTTGCTCTTGATCCTGCCTCTTCTGAATTCTACAAGGAAGGAAAATACCATGTGGACGGTAAACAGCTTAGTTCAAAAGAAATGGCTGCATACTATGCAGATCTTTGTACAAAATATCCGATAGTATCAATAGAAGATGGTTTTGCAGAGGATGACTGGGATGGTTGGAAACATTTTAGAGATCAGATGGGTAATAAACTTCAAATAGTAGGTGATGATCTTTTTGTTACAAATCCAGAAAGGCTACAAAGGGGTATAGACGAAAAAGCTGCTAATTCTATCTTGATAAAATTAAATCAGATAGGTTCTTTTACAGAAACTATTGCTGCTATTAAGCTTGCATTCAGTAACAACTTTACAGCAGTTATATCTCATCGTTCAGGTGAAACAGACGATGCAACTATTGCTGATCTAGCAGTAGCTGTAGGAAATGGACAAATAAAAACTGGTTCAATATCTAGAACAGATAGAATTGCAAAATATAATCAGCTTCTAAGAATAGAGGAAGAAATGAACCGTAAAGGAATGAAGCCGATCTATAGAGGTAAAGAATTCATTTCTAGGTTTGCAAAATAAGTAATGAAGAAAATAGAGGCATATGTAGATGGCTCATATAGAGAAGGTAAGGTTGGTTGGGGAGCCGTTATAGTAAAGGATGAAATGCTCTATGGCGAATTGTCTGGGATTCTTGATGAAGAAGAAGTTCAAGGTACAAGGCAAGTAGCTGGTGAACTTAAAGCAGTTAAAGAAGTTATCTTTTGGTGTAATGAACAAAAGGTTGAAGAAATTCATATCTACTATGACTACACTGGTATTAAAGAGTGGGTAACAGGTGCTTGGAAGGCTAAAAATCCTGTTACTCAGGATTATAGAGATTATGTAAAAGCTTCATGCGTTAAGATTCATTGGGTTAAAGTAAAGAGTCACAGCGGAAACCTATATAATGATAAAGCAGATAAACTAGCAAGAGAGATCATTGGTGGTTAGTTAAGTTCTCTTACTCTTTTTCTTGCGAATACTAGTACTGTTATTGGTATTAACATCATTGCTGCCATTCCACCTGTGTTACCACTGCTGTTTCCAGTATTGCTGTTAACTATAGAACCGCAACCTGCAGAGCGACTTGCATCACTGCTATAACCATTACCAGAACCAGTAGCAGCTCCATTTGCAGAGTTGATCAAATATTTTGCGCCATCTATATCATCCTGAGCAAGATCTCTTACTATCCTTGATGTTCTAGCTGCACTCATTGCTGCTGTGTTTATTTGTGAATGTCCAAGCCCTAATACATGTCCTAGTTCATGAAGTGCTATGGTCTCTAGATCGTCGCCATAAAGACTTTTGTTTGAGCTAATTGCTCTGTCTGTGCTCCACGCAACTGATTCAGAATTGAATATTATAAAAGCATCAACCATATCGCTGTCATTCCCATATTGTCCACCTATAGCTACTGTTACATCTGGATCAAAACCATTTGAATCTTCTCTAAAACTTGAGCTAAATGTAATTGAATTTATGCCATCCATATCCATACCTGTGCTAGCAGTTACTGTGTTATTTACAGCGCTTATAGCAAGGACTTCTTCTGAAACGCCTGTATTCCAACTACTCATAGCATTTGTTATTACTCTCTGAACTTCAGCACTAGGAAGACCAGAGTTAGCGGGATTTAATCTCATGCTAACAGGGAAGTTTTTCCAACGTGCTCCACTTTGAGCTACTGCATTTAATGTGTATGCATGAATACTGGAACTGGTTGCTAGGATTAAACCTAGTATAAGAGTTTTCTTCATAATTAGAACTCCTCTCTGCTTGTTGCAGCATCTAATTTTTTCTGCATTTGTTCCATCTTGATTTCTTTTATTTTTCCTGGTTCAAAAACGATCTGACCAGATTCTCCCTGTCTAACAAAGGCTGTTCCAGCGTCTTGTGTGTTATTTATAAGTTTTTCATTTACTATTTTATATAGTCCCTGGGAATTGCCTATTACATAATAATAGCCATTTCTGTCTTGCTTTACGCTAACAAAGACTTCACTCCCTTCTGTAAATTTTTGTAGAGAGTCTATATCTAATGTAACGTTATTAGCTGTTCCACCCATTTGTCTTATTACGATTTTATCTAATTCATAAAGCGGACTGCTTGGATCATTTTTATATAATTTTTGAATATCAATTGTTATATATTGAAAAGGAGTTCCAGCTTTTTCTATAGTTGTATAAATACTTGAAACAGTACCTTTCATTATGTACTGCGCTCTTGCGATAATATCCTCATCACTTAAGCCCATCACAGTTGATGCAAAAGCAGTGCTTGATAATAGGGTCATTAGTACTAAAGCTCTTTTAATAACGTACAACTTCATAGCTTTTTCCTCCTTTATGCAGTTAACTCTAAGTCTTCTTTTTTATCGTTTAACATGTACTTTAATGTCATCATGGCTTTGGCGTGTAGTTGACTTGCTCTAGATTCAGAAATCTGAAGTTTAAATGCTATTTCTTTCATGCTTATTTCTTCGTAGTAGTACATTGATACGATCTCTTTTTCTCTTTCTGGTAACTCTGTAATAGCTTCATCTAAAACTTTTCTTACAGACTCATAAGTGATTTTTTCTACAGGATTAGACCTTGTGCTTTCGTCACAGAGTCTTAGTACAGGTTTTTTTGTTTCTTTATCGCTGGACAAAGAGGCTTCTATGCTTAGGAAAGAAACGTTCTTTGCATAATCGATAAGTGAATAATATTCTTCGTCTGTGATCTCTAATTTTGCTGCTATTTCTGACCCTATTGGTCTTCTGCAAAGTTCTTTTTCAAGTTCTGTTCTGGTCTTGTCTAACAATTTAATCTTATCTCTTACTGATCTTGGTATAAAATCTTCATCCCTAAGATAATCCAACATCGCTCCACGTATTCTGAATTCTGCGTATGTTTTGAATTGATTTTCATGAGACTCATCATATTTTTCTATCGCGTCTATTAAACCGATAACACCATAGCTGACCATCTCATCAACTTCTACGTTGTACTTAGTTTTTGCTGCCATTTTGCGGGCTAAGTATTTAATCAGTGGTGAAAATTCCATGATTATTTGGTTTTGATTTTTTGAATTTATTTTGAATTTCTTTTGATTTATGTGTAGAAGATTTGATGTTGCCATGTCTGGCCTCCTGTCTTGTAATACGTTTTCGTAAGTTAGACAGTTTGTGCAGCGTGAAAGGTTAAAAAAAACCAAGAATCTTTTGTTTATGATTAAGCTCTTGATATTGTTAGGTTATATTTAAAGGTAATAAATATCTTATTACCAAGAGGATAGGGTTTCTTGCTAATGTCATATAGGATGCTATGATTCTAATTGGGGTAAGTTAGTAAAGAGGAGTGTCTTTTAATGTTTGAAAATTTGAAGCTGGCATCGCTTGGTGAAAATAAGAAGACTATCATAAAAATTGGTGATCTAAAAATAGGTAAGGATTTTTTACTTATCGCTGGCCCATGTACTGTAGAAAGTGAAGAACAGATGTTGCAAACTGCTATCGAGGTAAAAAAGGCTGGTGCCAAGATGTTAAGGGGCGGTGCTTTTAAGCCAAGAACTTCTCCCTATGCTTTTCAAGGATTGGGCCTTAAGGGACTTAAAATACTTCAAAAAGTTGGTAAAAAGACGGGACTTCCGGTAGTTAGCGAAGTGCTTGATACTAAAGATGTTTCATGGGTTTGTGAGTATGTTGATGTACTACAAATTGGTGCTAGGAATATGCAAAATTTTTCCCTGCTTAAAGAAGTTGGGAAAGCAGGCAAACCAGTCCTTTTAAAAAGAGGAATGTTCTCTACTTTTTCTGAATGGCTTAACTGTGCGGAATATATCCTTAACGAGGGAAATCCAAACGTAATTTTGTGTGAAAGAGGTATTAGAAGTTTTGAAACATATACCAGAAATACCCTGGACCTGAGTGCTGTACCAGTTATGAAAGAACTTACACATCTTCCAATAATAGTTGATCCAAGTCACGGAACTGGAAAAATTAGTCTTATTCCTGCCATGAGTTTAGCGGCTGTCTCTGCAGGTGTTGATGGATTAATGTTGGAAGTACATTATAAACCACAGGAAGCTACGTCAGATAAAGAACAAACTCTTAGCACAAAAGAATTTGCTAAACTTTCTGCAAAGATAAAAAAACTACAAACTTTTATGAAAAAGCTCTAGGTCTCTGGAGGTCTGTACAGTGCCGATAACTAGTAAATTCATCGTTGGAGAGCCATTAAAAAATATTGCAGATCTAGTTAAACATAAAAAAGATGTTATTGTCTTAAGTGATTTTAACGTAAGTAAATTATATGACACCTATTTTCCAAGTAAAAAAACTATAATTGTAGGTACTGGAGAAAACATTAAGACTCTGGATACTGTTAATATTGTATATGACCGTCTTCTTAATTTTGCCTCAGATAGAACAAGCTTTTTGATCGCTATAGGAGGAGGCATAGTCTGTGACATAGCCGGCTTTGCTGCCTCGACCTTTATGCGTGGTATAGACTTTGCTTTTGTTCCTACCACACTTTTAGCTCAGGTTGATGCTTCTATCGGTGGTAAGAACGGGGTTAACTTTAAAGGATATAAAAATATAGTTGGTGCTTTTAGACAACCTGAATTTGTGTTCTATAATTTTCAGTTTTTAAAAACACTTAATTCCAAAGACTATGCTTGTGGTATTGCAGAGACTATAAAACATTCGCTTCTTACTGAGTCAGATCTTTTTAGTTTTTTGGTGGTAAATAATTCTAAAATATTATCCAAAGATGAGCATGCTATAAAAAGGATTGTTTCTGACTCAATTAAAATAAAATCAAACATAGTAAATATGGATGAATTTGAAGCTGGAGAAAGGAAAAAGTTAAACTTTGGACATACTCTTGCACATGCTTTAGAAAAAGTAAGCAGTATAAGTCACGGAGAAGCTGTCGCTATTGGAATGATGTTCTC
The DNA here is from genome assembly GCA_037128215.1 of bacterium. GTDB lineage: Bacteria > Bdellovibrionota > JAFGOL01 > JAFGOL01 > JAFGOL01 > JAPLFT01. Next base: position 5,447 of record JBAXWW010000097.1, read on the forward strand.
TGCTAGGTTTTCATGTTCAATGGGGCTACTGTCTGCCTCTAACAGAGACAGGATACAACAATTATTGGAATTGTATGGTTTACCTACAGAAACAGAGAATAAAAACATACGAAAAGACGATATTATAGAAGCCATAAGTAAAGATAAGAAAAAAGAACTTAATGATATTTCTTTTGTTTTTATCAAAGACATTGGCGATGTTGAAGTAAAGAAAATACCACTGTCCAAGCTGGAGGAGGCGATCATTGATCTGTGTTAGTATAGGCTATGTTACCGTAGATGAATGTATCTCCATAATTAAGACAAGCAAGATGGCAGAAGTTCGTTTGGATCTTATTAAGGATTCTACCTCTAACATAAAAAAGATATTTTCTTGTTCTAAAAATTTAATAGCTACGTATAGAGCTAATGAGCTAATAAATGATGATGATGATAGAGCTGCTTTTTTGATTGAGTCTATGAATGCAGGTGCTGAGTATGTTGATGTAGAATTAGATTCAAGTGATATTTTCAAGATAAGAGTAATGGAAGAAGCAAAAAATAAGGGAAAGAAAGTAATCGTTTCATATCATAACTGTGAACAAACACCTTCTAAAAAAGAGCTGTTTAATATACTTAAAAATTGTATAATGCCTCTTGGTAAAAACAAACTAAGTCCTGATGTTTTGAAAATTGCATGTCTTAGTCAATCTCAAAATGACAACGCAAGGTTGTTAAG
>JBAXWW010000098.1:0-6129 GCA_037128215.1 bacterium
TCACCAATGTGCTGAGAAATATATATTTTGTTACCTTTCTTTATAGAGAAAGTATTTTTTAGATCAGCTCCCATAGAAAGGTTATTACCCCAAACCGTAGCACCGATATTAAACGGAGCAGGAACAAATCCTCTCGACCTTCTTATAACTTGTAACTTATCACCAATAACTTGTACAATAGAGTCATCACATCTATTAATTATCTCTCTATTGTGTGTAAGAGAATTATCTACTATTTTTTCTTTCATTAGAAAATTGATCTGCTCATCATTAATAGCTATTGGCTCATCACTTTTATTGGCTGATGTCATTACTAAAACATCAACTGATCTAAACAAAATATGATGCAACGGAGTATAAGGTAAAACAAAACCAAGATAGTTATTATCTATAGATATACTATCCAATAAATTATTCTTTTTTCTTAGTAAAACTATTGGAGTTTCTTTTGATTCTAAAATTTGTTGTTCCTTATCTGAAACATAACAATATTTTTGTATGGTCATTAGATCTTTAGCCATAAGAGCAAAAGATTTACTTGGTCTGTTTTTATTAAATCTAAGTCTTTGCACAGCGTTATTATTAAACGGATCACAGACTATATTAAAACCGCCAATACCTTTTATAGCTACTATCTTTCCTTCTTTTATGAGCAGTGCTGTTCTTCCTATTAGATCATCATGATTACCTTCAACAGAACCTGTGCTATTTAATAAAATTAAGCTTGGACCACACTTTGGACAGGCATTAGGTTGTGCATGAAACCTTCTATTTTTTGGATCGTCATATTCTTTTTGACAATCTTCACACATTTTAAACACAGACATACTTGTCTGGTTTCTGTCATAGGGGCGATCTTGTATAATGCTAAACCTCGGGCCACAATTAGTACAATTCGTAAATGGGTAAAGATATCGTCTATTAGTTTTATCTTCTATATCTAATAAACAGTCTTTACAAACTGCTATATCAGAGGATATCTCAGCCTTTTTATTTCCATAAGAACTGCTGTGAAGTATAACAAAATCACTTTCTTCCTCTGTGTTGATCTGTTCAATATCAAAATCTATAATTTTAGCTAAAGGTGGAGGTGAGCTTAAAAGTTTTTTTACAAAAGCATCTATATTTTTAGATATTCCCTGAACTTCTATAGTTACACCCTCTGGAGTATTTGAAACATAGCCAGAAAGCAAAAATTCATGAGCATATCTATAAGTCGTAGGCCTAAAGCCAACACCCTGTACTAACCCACTTACAAGTATCCTAATTCTTTTTATATTCTCCAATTTGTTCATCCAACCATTTATTCCAATCTGTAAGTGTTTTAGGTTTTATTGCGGATATTCGAAAGATCTTACACTTTGGATTTATTTCTCTTATTTCTGCCTCTAGTTTATCTAGATCTATTTTACACACCTTAGCTAATTCTATTTTGTTTATTAAAACGACGTCAGCGCCACTAAACATTGGAAGATATTTTTTAGGTTTATCATCTCCCTCTGTAATAGAGTAAACTAGCACCCCTATGTTCTCTCCAAGATCAAAACTTGCAGGACAGACCAGGTTGCCAACATTCTCTATAAAGACCACATCTAGGTTATTAAGATCCAGCTCATTAACAGCGCCATTTATCATTCTTGCATCAAGATGACAGCCTCCTTCTGTGTTTATTTGTATCAATGGAATATGGTGATCCGCAAGACGCTCTGCATCACGACTAGTATAAAGATCTCCTTCTATTATTGCTGCTCTATATTTCTTGCCGATGTATTTAAGTGAATTTTCTAATAGCGTGGTTTTACCTGCGCCAGGAGAACTTGTTATATTAAGCGCATAAACCTTATGCTCTTTAAATCTATTTCTATTATCATTGCCTATAGCATTGTTCTTTATCATAACGTTCTTAAGTACTTTTATTTCCATAAATTAACTCCCAAGCTATTCTTCTATTTCTATTGAAGAGACAAAAAAGCCAGATTCATCACTTTTTTCATATTCCAGTTTTGCTTTTTCCATTTTAGTTCCTTTGATCAATTCAGAAAAATAAAATTCAAAACTTTCTACCATTACCGTATATGGCTGACCGTTACCAAATACTATTTTTTTTACTTCCTTGCCGTCTAGAGTAGGATTATCACTTATTGTCTCTTTTATTATTTCAAAAGCATACTGTGCTATTGTTGCTTCGTGCATTTTATACTCTTTCTTTTAAACTCTTAAACGCTTTGATCCTTGATCTTATAAACCATACAATACCAATAACAAGCAGCACTACTATGAACAAGTCAGCTTTATGTAGAGTTTGTCTAAGTACGCTGTTTTGATCATCCCATGCTTTGCCCATTTTATATCCGACCCAAGCAAGTAAAAGACACCAAGGATAACTACCTACAAAGGTATATATATGAAATCTAATTCTAGGCATTTTTGCTACACCTGCAGGAAAAGCTATAAATGTTCTTATCACAGGTAATAGTCTGGCTATGAAAACTGTCTTTTCACCATGTTTTTCAAACCATTTTTCAGCAATTTCTAGTTCATGTGGAGAAAGCAGAACATATTTACCATATTTGTAGATAGCAGATCTTCCACCAGAATATCCGACCCAATATGCAAGCTCTGAACCAACATTACATCCAATTGCTCCAGCGAGCGCAGCTAACCATATATTCATATATCCAATAGAAACAAGATACCCGGCAAATGGCATTATTATTTCACTTGGAAGAGGAATACACGCAGACTCAATTGCCATTAGTAAAAGTATACCAAAGTATCCTAAGCTACCTATGGTAGCGACGGTAAATGTTTTCAGTGTTTCTATTATCGTTTCTATCATTAATATGCCCCAAAAAAATTCTAAGGGTCTAGACAAGGCCTTTGACAAAATTAAAGATTACTTCACTAACCATATCGACAGTTTTTTTAACTTCTTTGGAAACTTCATTACCAAATTCCATATCTTTTGGTTCAACGCCAATAACTATCGTCTCAAAATTAAAAGAATTACTAAGATAATCTATCATAACGCTCAAAGGTAAAACATGAGTAGAGAAAGTAACACCTTTGATCTCTTCTTTTTTTATAATTTTTAAAGAACCAGATTCAAGCCCCATTTCTGCCGCATCTACCACTATCAGATGCGTAGGTGAAAATCTTTTGATATCACTTGTGAAATTTTCAGGAGCTGTTTCTCCATAGATAACCTGGAGTCTATCATTTAAACCACATTTGTCTGATCTACATTTGTCTATAAGATTCTGTGCAACAACAAGTCCGGCAGAATCATCAGCTCGTAATTCTGAACCAACACCTAGCAAAGAGATCTTCAATGACTTCTTGTCTAAACCAGAGAAAATATCATTAAAAGATCTTTTGAAGGTTTCTTTCATCTATATTTTAACCTTAAGTCTTCTTCTGTCTAATTGTGCCAATTCAAAGTTAGTTGTAGCATGTAGTGCTTTTTTAGGACAAGAATCAACACACTGAGCACAATATATACATTTATCTAATTCGACAGTTGCTTCAAATTTTTCTGATATTTTATCTATTTTAATAGCATCAGCCGGACAGTCTTTCATACATATTTTACAACCTATGCATTTTTCTGCCTCAAACTTTAATCTTCCTCTAAATCTGTCTGGAACATTGGCTTCCTGAGCTGGATATTTTATTGTAGCTGGTTTCTTAGTAAGAGATTTTAAAACTTCTCTTAGCATTTTTCCTGGTCTAATCATAGGAACACTCCCTTAACTATAAGAACAAATAGTATTTGAATAAAAGCTATTGGAGCAAAATACTTCCAGCAAACTTTAACCATTTGATCTATTCTTAGTCTTGCAAAAATAGTTCTCAACAAAGAAAGTAAGAAAACAATAAAACAAACCTTTATAATATATAGAACAAAAGCAACTATCGGATTTAACATCATTCCGAACGGAAGGAACACAGCAGCTATAAGAGAAGCTCCTACCACCATTTCAATATCTATCGCCATTCTAAACAAAGCCAGAAGCCTTCCTGTATATTCAGTAAAAGTTCCACCAACTATTTCTGTTTCTGCTTCTGCAATATCAAATGGTACTTTTTCAAGTTTACCAAGTAGGGCAATCATAGAGATAAAAAATGCAGCAATATTTATAACCATCATATAAGGATGACTATTATAATAAACAACAGAATCACTAAGAGACCATGTGTTTGCAAGAAGAAGTGGAGAAAGTATTCCAAGAAATAAAAGAACTTCATATGAGAACAACTGTGTAAGTGTTCTTACAGCTCCAATAGCTGCATACATAGACGTAGATGACCACCCACCTAGAAAGAATGTAACAGTAGGTATCGTTAATAAATAAAGAACAACTACTACATCACCATAAAAAGAGAATAAAGCATTAGAACTCCATAGTGGAATATAAAAGAATGCAGTAGTAGCAGCAGTAAGTGCCAATATAGGCATAAACTTAAATATTTTTTTATCTGCTTCTTCTGGTATTATTTCTTCTTTAGCAGTTAACTTGATAAAATCAGCAAGAGGCTGATAAAAAGGTGGGCCTTGTCTGTTTTGAAGCCTCGCATAGATTATTCTATCTAAGTATTCTAACAACAGCCCCATTAATCCTAGAAATAAAAAACCAGGAAAGACGATGATACTAAAGAGAGATGACGCTATACTCATTTTAATCTACCTTCCTTAGATTTGCATATTTTTTATTCAGCTCAGCAAAATCAATTCCTTTTTCCTGTCTATACCAATTTATGCCCTTTTTTCTCAAAGATTCCCAGTCTACAGTTGAAGAACCGCCATCGTTGTTTACCAATTTAATCATTCTGTCTGTACATGAAAAACATGGGTCAATAGCAGCTATTGTAATAGGAACATCTGCTAAATTATTATTTTTCAACATAGTGGAAACAGATTGAAGATTAGCAAGAGTAGGCGCTCTAAGTTTTACTCTTTCTGGTTTATCTGTACCATTACCTTTTACATAATGAACGTCTTCACCTCTTGGTGCTTCATATCTTGATGTTGCCTCTCCAGCCGGAACCTTTCTTGGAAATTTTGCAGCAATATCTCCATCAGGCATGTTCTTTATAAGCTGACGTATTATCTTGTAAGTTTCCATTAACTCGCCGACACGAACAAGAGTCCTTCCATACACATCACAGTGGTTATCTGTAATTACATTGAAATCAACTTCGCCATAAGCAGCATATGGATCATCTTTTCTTGTATCTCTTGGCATCCCAGACGCTCTTCCTGTTGGTCCAACAGTACCTAACCTGTAAACATCTTCCTTAGATATGTATCCAACACCTGATAATCTTTTTATAAGTGTTGTTTCTTCTGTAGCAACTTTTATATAATATTTTGTTCTTTCTTCTAGAGCCTCTACTGCTTTAAGTATCTGCTCTTGTTTCGGCCTATCTATATCTCTTTTTACTCCGCCTAAAATATTCATTCCATAATGAACCCTGTTACCACTTAGCATAGAAAGAAGATCCATTACTATTTCTCTATCTCTCCATGAATACATCAATAGTGTATCAAAACCGACTTCATGACCAGCAACACCAAGCCACAATAAATGACTGTGTATTCTTTCAAGCTCACCGATTAATGATCTTATATATTTTGCACGTCTTGGAATTTCAACTCCAGCAACTTCTTCTATAGCTTGTATAAAAGCTGTAGAATGAGCTTGGGAACAAATTCCACAGACTCTTTCAAGAAGATATATCGCAGTTGTATAAGTTCTGCCTTCTGCAGCTTTCTCTACTCCTCTATGATTATAACCAAGGCGCATTCCAACTTCTTGTATTCTTTCTCCATCTAAAGAGATAAGAAAACTCTCTGGCTCTTTTAATGCAGGATGTTGTGGTCCAATTGGTATTTTTACAGTACCCATATTAGTTCTCCTTTTTTATGTCTAACATTTCTCGATTCCAATCCTTTCTTAGAGGATATTGACCTTCTGGCCAACCATCAGGAAGAGGATACCTAATCCCATTTGGCAGACCATCTATTTTTGCACCAAGCAAATCTGTAAGCTCTCTTTCGTAAAGATCTCCTCCTGGAAAAGTATCGGTTATCGTCTTTATTACTGGATTACTTTTTGGAGCGTAAGT
>JBAXWW010000099.1:0-6127 GCA_037128215.1 bacterium
TGATCTTTTACCAACTGTTAATAGTGATCTAAAGATATATAGCTATGGTAAATATTTTTATAGAATAGAGAGGTCAAATTCTAACAGTATAATAAAATTTAGCATAGAAGCTCCTTCAAAACCTATTTGGCAATTTTCTACAGATGAAGCTGGAGATGCTAATTCAAATCCATCTGCAATAATATTCGTAAATGAAACCAAAGCATATTTACTTCGTTATAACAGTACTAAGGCGTGGATCGTTAATCCTTCTGCAGCCACACAATCTGAGTTTAAGATAGGGGAACTAGATCTGTCTGCTTATGGCGATAACGACGGAATTCCAGAAATGGCAAGTGGTGTAATTGTTGATCACAGATTATTCATTGCATTACAAAGATACGATATGATCAACTATGGACCAAACAATATATCTTATCTAGTTGTCTTTGATACAAATACAGATACAAAAATAACAGATTTGCCTCTTGCTGTAAGAAACCCTAGCGGAAAAATAAAATATTATGATGGATATATATATATACCTGGTGCTGACAATATGTATGGAGGAACAGCTATTAATGGTGGAATACAAAGAGTTGATACTTCAACATATGCAGCCGATCCAACTATTATTGCAGCAAATAAAAATATAAGTAATGTGGAAATAATTTCCAACACAAAGGGATATCTTGTCCAGTATGATGCTATTTGGGTTCCTCCTTATGGAAAGACTTACTTAAAATCATTTAATCCTGCTAATGGAGTCATAGACGCAAATAACGTGGCTGACATCGGAAATAATGATAAAAGTAACATACAAGATATTATAAAAGACAGTAATAATTTATTATGGATAGCTGAAGCTCCTCTTACAAACCCTGGGATATACATAGTAGACACAGCTACAGACACCCTACAGGAAGGTCCTATATCTACTAACCTTAATCCGTTAGATATAACTTTTTGTGAGTTATAAGGTTTGTTATCTTTTTTAATTACATTAGCGCTAGTAATTAACCTTACAAATGCTAACGAAGTATCACTTGGTACAGTCATAGTAAACAGTAACGCTAACTCTAGTGTATCAGGAGATGTTTCAAGAGAAGATCTCTCATCTTTTTCTTCAGTTATAAAAAAAGAATCATTCCAGACCAGATCAAGCAGCTTGTCTGATGTAATAGAACAAGAATCTAGTGTTCAGACGAAACAATCTGGAGGATTAGGAAGTTTTTCTAGCTTATCACTTAGGGGAGCAACAAGTAATCAGGTTATGGTTTTTATGGATGGAGTTCCTCTAAACGATGCCTCAAATGGGTCAGTAGATTTGAGTACTATTCCTATGTCTGAAGTTGAATCAATAGAAATTTATAAAGGAATAACACCTATAAATTTTGGCAAATCCTCTATTGGAGGAGCCGTAAATATAAAAACAAAACGTTCTCAGGATGAATTTAAAACTGACATAACTGCTGGATATGGATCTTTTAATACTTTCAGATTCTCTCCTTTCATAAGCTATAAACCAGGAAAATTTGATTATCTTATTAGTGGAGATTACCAGAGTAGTAAAAACAATTTTAGTTTTCTTAATAACAATGGAACTCAATGGAACAACTTAGATGATAGATGGGAAAACAGGAATAATAACCAGTTTATTCAGGGGAATATACTGTTTTCCTTTGGATATGATTTATCTAAAGACACAAGACTTATCTTTTCTAATCAATATTTTTCCAAAGATCAAAATCTCCCATCATGGAATAACAGTCCAGATACAAAAACCAGTTTAGACACAAAAAGGAACCTAGCAAATTTAAAACTAATAGTTAATAACGTCGGAACATCAAATTTAAACTCTGCCTCGCGCTTTGATTATTCATATAAAAAAGAAATTTATGACGACAGGAGCAACAGCATAGGTCTTGCCTCTCAGTATAATGAATATAGAACCAGTTCTTATGGATATAACCAGTACCTTCAGTGGCCAACACAACATAACATTATTGAAGGAGTCTTAGATCTACACAGAGATGACTATAAGATACAAGACCTACTCAACATTCAAAAATATTCTCCAAGTTCCAGAAATTTCTATTCCCTATCTACAGAGGATAAAATAATCCTATTTAATGACAAATTAATACTAAGCCCTGCTCTAATATTTGAATATTATTATAATAATTTTGAATCATCTTCATATCCAAGAAACGAATCTCATGGATATGTTAATCCAAAGATGGGATTAAAATACAGTGTGCTAAATTGGATGGATCTAAAGACCAATGTAGCAAGGTATGTGCGTGAACCATCGTTTTTTGAACTATTTGGAGACAGAGGATTCTTTAATGGCAATCCAGATCTAAAAGCAGAAAGAGGACTTAACTTTGATGCAGGAACGGAGATAAAATATTCTCCATACGGCTATTATCTTAGTAGGATCTCTTTTAATACAGCTTATTTCAGAAGTGGTGTCAGCGATGTAATATCTTATGTATATAATTCAAGAGGAGTAGGACAAGCTGTAAACATCTCAAATTCAATAATTAACGGTATAGAGAATAGTTTAGTAATGGAATTTTTTAAAAATGTGTCTTTAACAAGTAACTATACCTGGCAATCCGCAATTAACGATAACATAATTAAAGCCTTCAATGGAAAGCAATTACCAGGAAGATTTCAGCACTCAGCATCAAACAAAATTGAATACACAGCCCATCTATTTAAAACATATTATGAACTGCTCTATGCTAGTGGGCTATATTACGACAGTGCAAATCTTTTACCTGCACCAATTAAAAGAGAACATAATCTTGGTATAACATTCTTTATGAATAGTTTTATTCTAACAGCTGAAGTTAAGAACATAGGTAATGATCATTACGAAGATTTTAATGGGTATCCACAGCCAGGACGATCTTATTGGTTAACCGCAAGGTTTGAACAGTAATCTGATCGTCTCGGTTTTTACATTATTAAAAAAAGACCTTGGACCATTTGACTCAGGAAACAGACAATAAGCTTCCCAATAAGCTTTTTTAACTCTCTCTGGTAATATAGCGATACTACCTATAAGTTCTCTCATCTCTTTCTCTGTCACAACACCTGTATCATAGGATTCAGCTATCCAAATAGCTATATCCATTATTTTCTTTGTCATAGAAATATACATAGTATCAATATAATCATTTGCTGTTTTTTTATAACTAAAATCTAGCTTCAAGGCTTCAAGACAGAGTTCTTTCCATTGGTCTGGAAAATATTTTTTTATATTAACAGCTCGATTATAAACCCCCCTATATGCTAAACACATCGCATCAAGAGACGTTGGATCAGCGCTAAAACCAGCTACAGCGTAACCTCCCTTACCTAAGCCTCCGACCATATTTGCGACAACAGGAGTCCCCATCCAATATGATTCCATATCTGTTAAACCACAGGGTTCATATCTTGATGGGACATGCACAAGGTCTGCACCTGCTGCATATATAGACCCCTTACAATCAAACTTGGAACTAAAAGCAAAGCTATGCCCCGCCATCTTCATCGTTTCAGATTTTCGTATAGCGTAGTCCTCTACTTCTCTGGATAATCTATCATCAGGATTAGCGGCTATTACAATAAGTATCTCGCCATTTCTTGTTAAGTTCTCTGCTTCAGCTATTATCAAAGGAATATTTTTTTGATCTACAAGTCTTCCCCAGGAATAATGGATAAATGATGTCTCATCACTCCATATCGCACTATCTTTCTTTTCTGGAAAAAACTCCATCAACAAAATTCTTCTTAGTATTTTTTTACACTTAAAAACACGCTCTGGGTCAGACGGATCAAGATTAAGTCCTTTGCTAAAATAAGGAGTCTAAGAAATAACGTTTTTTAAATACGCAGGGGTTTGTAAGTTATTCCACTCGAAATCATAAGGATTTAATATTATCTGTTTCAACATCCAATGCTTAGATGCATGCTTGTCTGTATCAAGTCCATTCAGGATACCAATGATGTTAGCATTCCTAAGTTCTTCTAATCCTCTACTCTCTTCACACAAGAGGAACCTATCAGCCTCTTCATCATTTATCATAAAATCAAAATGCCTAAGATAAAAATCTTTTATTCTTTTTCTCGTAGGCCCCACATCAAAATGATCCTCTGGTAAACGGATAGGGTAACTTTCTATAATCCTATTTTTTATGTCTTGATAACTTTCTTTTAGCTCCTTAACATAACCTGGACTGACAGTAGTAGCGCTTATACCATTCTTTTCTTTTGATTTTCTTATTACTGCCTGAAGTATATTTCCAGTACCAACATAATCATTTGTAACCCATGCTTTAAAATATTTATCTATGATCTGTTCGCTTAGGTTAAGTCTTTTAGAAAGATCTTTAGTAGCTATCGAATGAATATTTTTTCTTTTTAAATTATTTATTTTTTTTGAATTTATACCCATTATTCCCTGATAAGCAAGATTATGACCTATTATTACAGGATTTATATCGTCGTTATAAAACAGGGCTAGTGAGGAATGATAATCATGTAAAATAGCAACATTAGAGTCTGTAATATCATATAATTTTGCCGCTGCCTGTGAAAAAACTATGTATGCTCTTTCTTCCATAAAATTTATAGAATGAGGAGTATTAGAGATAAAATCTCTTTCTAATCTTTCCTTCTCTTCTCTGCCAATAAGAGACAAAATATATGGGCTCATATTTCCACCAAATTTTCCAGCCCATGCATCAGATTTTAAAAGATATTGTTTACCAAAATCTGATTCCCCCTCGTAAACTTCAACATTATAAACTTCTCCTGAATAAACAGTTTCTACATCCGTTATCTTTTTCATGTACCCAGTTTTAACAAGAGAAGATAGACTATTGTCTCTCATAGCTCCACCTATGTATGGAGCAACACTGCATACTCTTATTTTTATTTTTGATTCTCTACCATAATTGACCAAAGCAGAAGGAAGTTCACCAACAACCACAGCCATTCCGCCAGCTCTACTTATATTAACAAATAAAGAATCTCCTTCTTTATTTTTTAACTTAACCGTTCCGCCTTCCCAACCAACATTTAGGACATTAAGATAACTAAATTGTATTTTACCAATAGAGGTTCTAAATTTACTTAAAAGATTTGATTGGTTTTTATTAGAAAATATACTCACAGCTAATATATTGTACCAGACATTATCAAGCTGTATACCTTTTAGCCATGTGCCAGCTAAGAGAACGTCTTTTAGACAAAACAGCCATACAAGCTACTGTTTTTACTATGTTTTTCTTTTGGTCTTTATTTTGCATTAAATTCACAATAAAAGCGTATGCCTTGTTATATACAACTAGGGGGAATTTAATATCCATGAATAAAGTAAAACTATTTGGCTTGTTTTACATTTTTATTTTTTGTACTGGACTATTTGCGCAGACAAATTTTCAAACACAGACAAACAACCAAATACATGTAGCAGATAAAACAAAAGTAGATAATTCTGGTCCAGAAGCACAAGCCCATATGTATGAAACGTGTCAGACTGAACTTAATTATGCAAAGCAAGACCCAGAAAAATATGTAGATTCCAAATTGCTAAAAATACGCTCTTTATTGGCTGACCAGAATCTTTATTATTGGGAGACATATGCTTTAACAGAACTTTTCAGAAATGCAGCTATCCAAAATCCTAATAAAATATTCTTAGCAGCAAGAGAGGCAACAGACGTTCTGGAATTAGTAAATGAAAACCTTAGTTCACAAGATAAGAATAAAAAACAATGGGGATTTCTATATACTATAGTTGATTTTGTTTCTGAAAAATTCTTTGTAGCTGATAAAAATGCTTATGATGCAGAACAACTTACAAAAATACTTGCTAGTATCGCTGTAGGGTACGGAGAAAAAACTCTAGATATAGACGGAAGTATCGGCAAACAAGAACAGACAGCCAACACCCTTCTAGATATAAACAACACAAGCAGATCCAGAGGGCTTGCTGCAATACAAGAACTTGTAGAAAGAACAGATGCCGAACTGTCATACAAGGCATTAGAGGCTTTGGCTTGTATCGCTAACGCAGAAAAACAAAAATTAGGACAAACAGCTAATATAAAGGACATCGAGAGCATAAATATTTTACATTGGTTGGTTT
>JBAXWW010000100.1:0-6096 GCA_037128215.1 bacterium
TACTGTAATATTTTATATCCATATACTACAGAAAAATATCATAATAGCTGTTAATCACAAGTTAAAAAGTTCTGACACAACGAACATTCGCGTTGCTGTTCTTAGTTATACTGTGCTGCCCACCATTGAAAAAATACTGGTTCCATGCTTTTTGTTCACTATCTTCAGAGGAACTCCAATAAGAGCTATCACTACTAAAACCACCAGCACCTTTAATCTTATTATACATAAGAGCCAATTCATCTTTGGATGGTAAAAACCAGTCGTTGGTATGACCTGCAACTAAGTCTTTACATGCTTTTGCGGCATAGTCTCCAGCCTTTTGTACAGCAATAATAGCATCTGTATTTGCCTTACCTGTACCTATCTCTTTTCCAGATGCACCAGTCAATACAAAAGGGCTATTACTCCAATTTGTTGTGTCTGTAAGATCGCGTTCAGCCGCTTCCATTCCGTGTGTTTTATCTGATAAATAAAATATCCATCCACCTGCTGGTCCTCGACCACCAATAGTGTATTTTTCTTGAGCAAAAATCTGACTAGAACTAGAAAGAACAATTATACTGGTAAGAAGAATTAAAGAGAGAAATCCAAGTAGTTTTTTCATAAATCCTCCGAGTTAAAGTATATAGCATTGTTTGTATCAAACTGTTGTAATTCGTCAAGGAATAATTACTCGTAGTTAACTAAAAGTATTTCGATTTATAATTAACAATCTAATCTTTTTAACTAATAATGAACAAATGAAAAAACAGATAACAATTCTTCTTGCTCTTACAGCAATTACACTTTCTTCCTGCGGAACAACACAAGGTAATCTTCATCAGGTTTTATCGTCGGAATGGAACACTTTTTCACAAAGCAGAAAAGATTTCAGTGGTGGTCTTGCGATGCAGATAATCTCTCCAAAGGGTGATTATTTTGTTTCTACTGGAATGGGGATATACACATCAAACAAACAACACTTCAGAACTGCAAGTTGCACCAAGACATTTACAGGAGCTGCCATAATGTTGTTGAACCAACAAGGCAAGCTCAACATTGACGACAAACTGACTGATAACATTCCTGGAACAGATACGCCGTATCTACCTGCGACTAGTACTTTCAACATTCCTTATAAGGATCAAATCACCATTAGAATGGTTCTTATGCATAGAGCAGGAATCTTCGATGTCTCAAATCAAGCTCTTCCAGGTACTGTTCCAGCACCATATACTGGCGTCAGTTATATTAATTATATAGAAGAACAAGATCCAAACCATCAATTCACTTTTGATGAACTCATAGGTGTTGATGCTACATATCAAATATCTAATTTTGTCCCGGACACAAAATATCAGTATTCAAATACTGGATATTCCGTTCTTGGAAAAATAGTTGAAAGAGTAACAGGTCAAACATATGCTGACTTTGTTACTGCACAATTAATCGTTCCTAATAAACTTTTTGATTCAGTTATGGTTGTAGATTCAAATGAGCAGAGTTTACCAGTTCCGTATGCTGATGGATATGCTTGGGACGGAACTAATTCTACTAATGTCACACTAAGTAATATGTCACCTCATGTTGCTGAAGGAAATTTAACAACAACACCAAAAGATCTTGCGACGTGGATATATAAACTTTTACGCAGTGAAGCTGGTTTAAATAGCACGACAGTAGACATGATGAAAAATGGTTCAGCAACAGGTACCGGGACATCCACCTATGGATTAAGCATCAGTCACACCGATCTTAATGGATACGGACACAGTGGAGCACACGCAGGATATCTTACAATTATGTTTTATCATCCTGAAACGGATGTGGCGTATGTAATGTTCACAAATGGATGGGATTACAGCAATGGGCAAACTTCAATATTAGCTCAAATAGACTACATGACAGCAACAGCAAATAAGGTTTTAGCAAAGTTAGGATATTAAATGGAGGAAAAAAAAGATGAAAGTATTACTTATAAATGGAAGTCCAAATGCAGAAGGCTGTACCTATACTGCTTTATTAGAAGTAACAAAAGAGTTAGAAAAACAATGTATCAAAGCAGAAATTTTCCATGTTGGGAATAAGCCTATTAGAGCCTGTACAGCTTGTCGTGGCTGTACAGCTGGAAAATGTATATTCAATGATGATGCGGTAAATATGGTTATAGATAAAGCAAAAGAGGCTGATGCTTTTGTTATTGGTTCGCCAGTACATTTTGCAGCTGCATCAGGTCAAATAACTTCCTTTCTAAGTAGAGTATTCTTTGCAGGAAGGTCTAGCGGTTGTTTTGAGAACAAACCAGGTGCCGCAATTGTAAGTTGTCGTCGTGGTGGAGCAACAGCCACTTTTGATCAATTAAATAAATATTTTTCTATTTCAAACATGCCTGTTGTTCCTTCTCAATATTGGAATATGGTCCACGGAAACACCCCTGAAGAAGTAAAACAAGACCTGGAAGGGATGCAAACAATGAGAGTTCTAGGCAGAAACATGGCCTGGCTTTTAAAATCAATACAGGCTGGTAAAAACGCTGGTATAAGTTTGCCAGAAAAAGAGCCAAGAGTAGCAACTAATTTTATACGTTAAAATAATTTTAAAGTTTTACAAGTTTATTACAATTTTATTTTATCAGTAACTTCAAGTTCTCTTCTATCTATGTTAACGCCGTAAGTTTTAATAATGTACTTAACAGCTGTCTCTGAATAAAGGTCCTCATCAGAAAGATGTCTTCTGCTAACAAAGGTTAAGACTGCATTAGTTGTTTTACCTTTTGCATCCTTGGCATTGGCGCCATTAAACAGCCAGTAATATCTATCACCGTAATATTTTAGGTTTGAATCTTTGATCTCAGACACAAGCTCTTTTACTACGGTATCTACAAGATCTTTCTCAACCTTGAAGTCTGTGCTTTTTGCCGCTTCACCAGAAAAAAGTTCCATCTTTCTTGTACCTGTTAATTTCTTCTTTGTAGCAAGATCACTAGCGCTTGCCTCTATATCTAATTTAGCAATCAACATAGAGCCTTTAGTTTCCATGTTATAAAGAAGAACAGTATTTGTAAGACGCCCCTGATCTGTTGCTGAAAAATCAGAAATATTGATACATTTATTTTTTGCAAAACTTGAAAGACCATTTTTTATAGCATTATCTATTGAAGCAATGGAATCTGCAGATAACTTTATTTTAGAACCAGCAATTGTTTTTAGCCCCAAGTTGTAACAGGTTTTATCCTTCATCGATTGTTCCAAGCTGTTTATCTTTTGCTCTACATTTTTATCGCTGGAATTTAAAACATAGGAAGCAACATAATATATATAAGACTCCTCATCACTTTTGAAACTAGCAGCTTTATCAGCCAGATATTTTGCAAAGTTAAAGGTTATACTTTTCTTAGTTGTTTCTATTCCTTTTCTTATATCCTTTAGTTCTGTCCTTAATTCATCTGCCTTATTTATTACCATATATGCATCTTGGTACTTCCCTTTAGAATCAAGATCCTCTGCCTTATTCAGCCATAGCTGTGCTACTTCATCTCTGAGGATGTCCATTTGCATGATTATTTCTTTATTCCTATCATCTTTTTCGTGCGCTGCTTTTAGTATATCAAAAGCTTTTTCCTTTTGTCCTTTATCAGCAAGTGCTTTTGCGTTCATAAGCATTTCCTGTGCAACGATCCTACCCTTTACGACGGTAATTTTTTCATTAAGACTTTCATTCTTTGCTTCGTAAACAAGAGCTTTTTCATATTCCTTCTTAGCAGATATAAAATCATAGTTTTTTTCATAATCTTCTGCCTGTCTTGTATAATAATCCATAATTTCTTCTTTTGCTTTTCTATAATCAGAATTTATATCGCTGTTTGTATCTTCATACAAACGAAGTTTCTGAAAATACACATAAGCTTCCTGCCATTTTTTACCCTCTAGTAAAAGCTCTCCTTCCTTAACTTTTGCCTTAATATCCTTTATCTTTGTTTCATAATTAGTTTTTAGGCTCAATAATTTGCTATTTTCTGTAAGGACTCTTAGACCTCTGTTGGTAGCATCCAAAGCATCCTCATATTTTTTTTCTTTGTCATATCCTGAGACCTTTAGACTTATCTCATTTAAATATGCGGCCTTAGCCCTAGTAAGTTCTCCTTTGAGTTTAGCCTCTGTAACAAGTCCTTTAGCAACATCCTTGTCTAGTGACTCCGTAAATCTATCTATAGCATTTTCGTAGTTCTTTTCCCTCATTGCGTCTAATCCGTCGTTATAAGCTGAGGCAAATAATGTTGTGCAGAACAGAAACAAAACTAAAGCTATTTGTTTAATCATACAATCTCCTCGAGATATAAACTTCTAAATTAGGTTTTCTACCTAAAGGACCGACTCGTCAAGTTCCGAATAAATATCTTGATTTTAGTATTAAAATGTGATATAATTTAATTAAAGATAATAGGCGAGGTGTATTACCAATGAAGAACACAAAAAAAATTATTTTTTCGTTCCTACTTATAGGATCTTTTTGCAGCTGTAGTCTTTTTGATACGGGGACAAGCAGTAGAAAAAATTATTATGGTGGTCTAAGTTCTTCAGGAACAACTTGCCCTTCAGATGCAACACAAAGTTCTGATGGAAGCTCGTGTGTTTGTACTGATAATACTAAATATTATAATACAACTCAAAATGCCTGTTTAACTAATCCATGTACAGGACTTCAATGGCCATTTGATGGTGTTTGCACAAACTGCCCAGCTGGATCAGCAATAAACACAAACAATACAACATGTAATTGTTCTGTTGGTTTTTTTGATTCTACATCTAATACATGTGCAAATGTTTACATAGCTGGCACAGACCAAGATGCCCCTGTTTACTGGAAAAATGATAAAAACACTAAAATAAATCTTCCACTCCCTAGCGGAAGTGGGACGTCGGGCAATATAGCTACTTCAATCTTCCTTCCAGACAACAACAATATTTACGTTTCTGGATATTATAATCTATCTGGTATTACTAAGGGTGCTTATTGGACTAATGGCAGCAGAAGTGATCTTGGCTCAGTCTTTTTTAGCCCAACTATTACTACATCAGGCGGTGGGTATATCTACGTAGCAGGAACAGTTGCAAATGGAACATCACCAAATCACAAAGGGACATATTGGCTCGCAGGAACTTCACAGACTCTTAATACTGCTCCTCTAACAGCTAACTCATATGCAAGTGCTGTGGCTTTAGACACCAATGAGACTCTTTATTTAGCTGGTGCTGTTAATGCAGATACAACTCCAGTTTATTGGTACGGGAATGGAACGGCTCAGCAATCACTATCTTTACCAACAGGCACTACCGGGATAGTAAAAGTTAGTTCTATGTATATAAATGGAACAGATATTTACGTCGCAGGTTATTCCGGAAATGGATACTTAGAAAGTGGTATTGTTTCAGGAGCAAAAGCTTTCTATTGGAAAAACACAAACAGCAGGACAGATATTTCTACAGCAAATTCCATAATTTTATCAATTTTTGTAAAAGATGCAGATGTGTACGTATCTGGGGCATACAAAAACGGGACCAAAGTACAGGCTGCTTACTGGAAAAATAATGTTAAAACAGATCTAAATTGCTTATCTACAGCTTTTGATTCTTCTGTTGCAACAGGTATCTTTGTAAAAGGTTCAGACGTCTTCGTTTCTGGGACATGTAACGACAATAACATTGACTACACCGTTGCAGTATATTGGAAGAACGGAACATTATTTACTCTAAGTAACAATACTTCCAATGGATACTCAGAAGCACGCTCTATTTACGTTAAATAGAATCTTGCACGATTAAAGGAATTGCATCCTATTTTTACGATAAAATGTTGTTTCTACAATCACTGCAACGCTTGCAAAGTTCTTTCAATGACTCTTTTTTATCTACCTTAGCTTCGTAATGCTCTTTTGGTAAATAGCTAAAATCAGGAGCCTCTAGTGGCGATTTATGTTGATAACCTCTCTGCAACATTTCTACAGCCAATGCATCATGACGTTCTTTATATTTACTAAGTTCTATGTGTCCAATACGTCCAGCAACAGATACTTTCTTTTTAAAAGATGGGATGAATTTATGTAATTCACTGTGC
>JBAXWW010000101.1:0-6072 GCA_037128215.1 bacterium
GATAATAGATAGACCACAGGTACTAAGAGATCATATTACAAGATTTGGTGCTAAACCATCACAGCCTGGAGGAGAAACATTGCTTGCTGGAAAACTTGCTGCAGAAGTTGATTCTATAGCTAGTGAATGGAAAAAATATGCAGACAAGGTCTGGACAGAGAATGGTGGTATCCCAGAAGTAGATACAGATCATCATATAGGTAACAACCACATGATGACTCATGGTACTCCTAATACATCAACAAAGTCAGAAAAAACAAAAAAAGCTCGCAACATAGAGAGTACAGAAATAGTTGATATGTAGTTACTAAGTATTTAGTTTATATTAAAAAAAGGCCTTCTTAATTAGAAGGCCTTTTTTATTGCCCGAATATTAATTTATCCTGTATCATATTAGCATGTTTAAAGTTGCTTGTTTTTTTGCGGTTATTTTTAATACTTGCATCTGTGATGCTAAGATTATTACAGTAAGGGATATTTTTGTGGAATCTGCCTCAATAGATAAAAACACTAAAATAAAGACGATGGTTCCAGAAGGAACAGATGTTATCATTAAGGGCTTTAGAACATCTAGCTGGTATCAGCTCTTTGATAAAGATGGCGTTAAAGGATATATACAACCTGACTGTGTAAGCCTTATTGGTTCAAATCTTTCTACCACAAAAGTATGTCCGCTTCGCTCTGAACCTACAGACTCTGTACCTTCCTTAAGCACTATACCTCTCGCTAAGGAATTTAAAAAATTCTCTTTGAAGACAGTGTCTGAACATGAAATATTGGTTGATGGTGCTTTGCAGTGGGTAAATTCAAGTCTTTTAAAATTCATACCAGAGACACTCTCTGATAAGGAAATATTTGAATCTGCTTCAATAGAAGAAGTTATTAATCTTAAGAAAGAGAATGCCGTTGTGAGTCCTTATATAGATAATGGTATGTATGTCTCTACTGCGCTTGGTGTTTTTATGTCTTACGACGGTAAAAAATGGTACAGATTAAAAAAATTAGAAGCAAAAAAATATGAGATCGCGGTTACTCAGGAAGGGTATCTGTTGGCAGATAACTTTGTGAGTAAGGATTACGGAAGGAGCTTTTATGAATTTTTCCCTTCGTATGCATTCCCATATAAGGATGCTTATGTAAAAAGCATAATAGTCTCTCCACAAGGCAATAACTCTATCTACCTAACATTCTCAACAAGATCAGATCAGAGTAATATAACTCTTTTTATAATGAGTAAGATAGAAGATGGCTGGAAAAGGATATATCCGACTGTTGATGGTAAAATAGTTAACGTACCTGTAGAAGACACTATTACATCCGTTCTGAACTTCATAAACAACAAATGGATGAAGACTAATAAATATTCCAAAAATAAAAAACTGGAGCTCGAAGATATCAATATATCAGGTAATGGTTCTAATAGAACTGTAGCTCTTGTCCTTAGATCTACTGGTTTCAAGGCTTCTAAGGACTATCAGGTTGTGTTATCTTTAGATTATTTAATGGATACAGGATGGAAAATAGTTGATGAAAAATGGAGATTCATATGAGCGATAAGTCGCAGGTGCTTAACTATAAATTTGATGTTAATGCCTTTTCTTCAGATGTTTATTCAAAAGCCGTGTTTATAGTTGATAAAATAAAACAGAATGGCCATGTCGCTTTTTTTGTTGGAGGCTGTGTTAGGGATGTCCTTATGGGAATACAGCCCAAGGAAATAGACATAACTACGTCTGCGACTCCTGAGCTTATAAAAACTATTTTTGATAAAGTCTATCTTGTTGGTGAAAAATTTGGAGTGTGTGTTGTCAAGGTAGATGGCGTAGATTTTGAAGTAGCTACTTTTAGAAAAGAGGAAGGGTATCAAGATGGAAGACATCCATCACAGATAACTTTTTCTAATCCAAAAGAGGATGCGTTTAGACGTGATTTTACTATAAATGCTCTTTTTTGGGAGCCAACAGAGAGTAAGTTATATGATTATGTTGGAGGCCTAGAAGATCTTCACAATGGGGTGATAAAAGCAGTTGGTGATCCTTTGGCAAGATTTAACGAGGACAGATTAAGAATATTAAGGGGTGCCAGATTTATTTCTCAGTTAAATTTTGCAATAGATAAAGATACATATGAGGCCATGTTCAAGATAAAAGATCCTTTAAAGGGTGTAAGTATAGAACGTGTAAGGGATGAGTTAGAAAAAATACTTATGACGCAGTACCCCTCTTTAGCTATAGGTGTACTAGATCAAATTGGTATACTAAAAAAAATATTGCCAGAACTTTGTGCAACTAAGCACGTTCCTCAGCCGCCACAATATCACCCAGAGGGTGATGTATGGAATCATACAATGATGGCGCTTGATCTTGCTTCTAAAGCTATAGCAGATAGAGAGCCAGTTCTTATGTGGGCTCTATTGCTTCACGATGTTGGTAAGCCACTTACTATTTCTATGCCTAAAGATGAAAAAGATAGAATAAGGTTCAATGGACATGATGTAGAGGGAGAAAGAATGAGTAGAGAGATCCTTACTAGGTTGAGGGTACCAAACAAAGTAATAGATGATGTTGCATATATTATTAAGGACCATATGAGACTAGGTAAGGCAAAGGAGATAAGAAAAGGACGTCTTAAAATGATAATGTCCAAGCCGGTTTTTAAAAAAGAATTAGAGATGAACTATCTTGATATCATGTCATCTCATGGTGATCTTTCCAACTGGGAATATCTTAATAAAGAATTTGATGAATTAAGAAAGCAGCAGCAGCTACCTAAGCCAATAGTTGATGGGGCTCTACTTATAAAACTAGGGTTTAAACCTTCCCATGTTTTTTCTGATATCATAGATTGTTCTTATGAAGCACAGCTTGAAGGTGCTTTTGATGATGAAGAGGGTGCTAAAGAATTTATTAAGTCTCTAAAGACAAAAAAATAGCTATTTAACCTGTTTTTTTTCACTTAATTTTATCTTTAATATGTTTTCGAATATTTCTTTTAATTCATCATCTTTAATACACGATATTGATGTTGTTATAAAACTAATATCTTTATCTGTTAATGAAGCAGAAATATCCTGCATTTTTATTTTTTTCTTTTCGTTTTCTATGTCTGTCTTTTTTCTTATATCTGTTTTTAGGATGAACTGAACATCTTTGATACTTCTTGAGTATTCTGATACCTTAGATAACATTGTTTGTTTTAAAAAACTTAGTTCTTGTAGCCATTGATGGTTTTTTACGCCAACTAAGAGGGTATCGCCCTTTATTTTTATAGGCGCAGCTACTTTGAATATTATTGGACCAACTATATTGCGCCAGTTTTTTATCACTGGATATAGGGAATTTTTACCGAGTTGTTTGTTAATGATCTGTGAAATGTGTACAGGTTTCATAATCATCGCTGTTTTATATTGACAAAATGACATAAAAGCAATGTACTTTTGCTTATCTTTTTTATCTTAATAGGGGAGCTAAAATGGTTACGAAAAAAACAGTTGCTAAAAAGAAAAAGGTTACAAAAGTGGCTGTTAAAACTGTTAAAAAACTAGCTCCTGTTAAGAAAACAAAAAAAATAAAGGCACCAAAAAAAGTTGTTAAAAAAGTAAAAAAAACTAAGGGCGCAAAAATAGTTAAAAGCACAAAAATATCAAAACCAGTTAAAACTAAAAAAACAGAATCTGTTAAAGTTTTAAAACCTGCAAAACCTAAAAAAGAAATAAAAACAAAAAAAGGTTCTGTTAAAGCTAAAAAACTAACCTTTACCACTGATCTGTTTTCCTATCAGGATCTTAAAAATACAAACGAGGAATTAACTCTTACAAAATATGACATAGGCGCTCATACTACATATGTAGAATATGCTTATGATCCTATGAAAACAGAAGAACCATCTCCTGTATATTTTATGGACAGGGTCGTTATACTCCCTATAGATCCAAGGTTCGCTTTTATGTATTGGGAAGTTAAAGAAGACACCTTGAATCATTTTTTTCAAATGTATGGATATGATTCAAAATTAACATTAAGAGTTTACGACGTAACTAACATAGAATTTGATGGGTATAATGCAAATGAGTGGTGGGACATAGAAGTCTACAATAGGGTTGGAACCTGGTATCTAAAACATTACAAGAGCGATAAAAATCTTATAGTGGATGTGGGTGTTGTTTCTGCTGATGGTAATTATCATGTTATATCTAGGTCTAAGGCTATATATTTCCCAAGAGATCATATGGTTGCTCCTGGAAAGATACTGTGGATGTTGGTCGATGAATTTGGCAATAAGGTTATTTCAGAAATAGAGGATTATACAGAAGAAGATATAAGACTTTTAAGAAAGATACTTGGTGAAGAGAGATTTAAGGTCTTTATGAAAGGTGGATTAGACGTATTTCTTGGTGGATCTGTATGGGGAAGACTACCGATCATAGAGAATTTTATAGATTTGGGAAAAATACCATCTAGCGGTACGCTTTTAAGCTCTCCTGGCTCATCATGGATAAAATCTGCAGGAGGAAAGAGTGAATAAAGGCTACCTGTCTCTTGTTTTGCACGCACATTTACCGTACGTGCGACATCCAGAATATGAACATTTTTTAGAGGAAGATTGGCTGTATGAAGCCATAACAGAAACATATATCCCTCTTATAAATGTTTTTGATTCACTTATTAACGACAATATCGATTTTAGGGTAACAATGACGTTAACACCTTCACTGGTGTCAATGTTAAATGATCCGCTTTTACAAGATAGATATCTAAGGAATATAAATAAACTAATAGAACTTTCTTATAAAGAAATTGAAAGGACAAAATATCAGCCTGAATTCCATCATCTTGCCTTAATGTACAGAGACATGTTTCTTAATTGCAGGTACGTCTTTGAAGAAAAATATGGGAAGAAACTTATTAATGCTTTTAAGAAATTTGCTCAAATGGGAAAATTAGAAATAGTAACCTGTACAGCGACGCATGCATTTCTCCCATTATTGCAACTTAATGAGCAGGCTGTCAAAGCTCAGGTATATATGGGAACTAAATATTATACCGATGTCTTTGGTTGGGCTCCAAAAGGCATATGGCTTGGAGAATGTGCCTATTATCCTGGGTTGGACAGGATTCTTGCAGACAATGGAATAAAATTCTTTTTTGTTGATACGCACGGATTAATTTTTGCTGATTCAAGACCAAAATATGGAGTATATGCTCCTATATATTGTCCTAGCGGAGTGGCTGCTTTTGGAAGAGATCCTGAATCATCTCATCAAGTATGGAGTGCGGAGACAGGATATCCAGGTAACCCTGTTTATAGAGATTTCTACAGAGATGCTGGCTTTGATCTAGATTTTAATTATATAGCACCTTACATACATCCCGACGGTATAAGAAAAATGACTGGTGTTAAATATCATTCCATAACAGGCAAGACTGATAATAAAAAAGCATATAATCCTCATGCGGCATACGAAAGATCAGGTGATGATGCTGGAAATTTTATGTTCAACAGAGAAAAGCAGATAGAAAACCTTTTTAATTTAATGAAGAAGAAACCAATAGTTGTTGCTCCTTATGATGCTGAACTTTATGGACACTGGTGGTTTGAAGGACCGATGTTCCTTAATCATCTTTTCAGAAAAATAGCGACAATGCAAAATACTATATCGACGATAACACCTTGGGAATATCTAAGAGAAAACCCGAAGAATCAAATGGCTACGCCTGCTGGATCAAGTTGGGGTAATAAGGGATATTACGAAGTTTGGTTGAATGGTACAAACGATTGGATCTATCAGCATCTACATATGATGGCAGATAGAATGGTAGAACTAGCAAATTCATATAGTGACCCTGACCATAATCTTTTTAGAGCTCTTAACCAGGCTTCTAGGGAGCTTTTATTGGCGCAAAGCTCAGATTGGCCTTTTATTATGAACAGTGGGACGATGGTTGAATATGCTTGTAAGAGAGTAAAAGACCATGTTTATAGATTCAATAAGATTTATGATGGTATAAAAAATTACAATCTTGATATGGATTTCTTATCTACGTGTGAAGAAAGAGACAACATTTTTCCACA
>JBAXWW010000102.1:0-6032 GCA_037128215.1 bacterium
TCAAACAAAGGTAATCCTACAATATTGGTATATGACCCTTTAAAATCTTTTATAAATCTTGCGCCAAGTCCCTGTATAGCGTATGCCCCAGCCTTATCGGAAGGTTCATCGCTGTTTATGTATTTTACATAGTCCTGTTTCTTAAAATTTCCAAAAGTTACTTCTGCCTTTACAACTTTTTCTTCAATTAAAGAAATTTTAGTCTTTGTTGTTTTTATAATCGAGTATGCAGTTATTACATAGTGTTTTTTATTATTAAGTTTTAAAAGCATATTTAGAGCCTGTTTTTTGTTACAAGGCTTGCCCAAGATCTCTCCATTTAAAACTACTATGGTATCAGCAGACAAAATTATAGCGTTCTTTTGATTTTGAGATAGATAAACGGCTTTTGTTCTACTGTTTGTAATAGCGATAGAAGAAGGTGACATTTTATGGTGACTGGAGATCTCTTCTACATCTGGTTTGATCACTTTAAATTTGTAGCCCTGCGCTTTAAGTAATTCCATTCTTCTGGGAGATGATGACCCAAGTATAAACTGGTATTTTGAAAACTTCATGGGGGATATATTAATACACAATCCTTTATTAGTTAATAGCAATGGTGTATAATATCAAAATGTTATTCTCTGGGAGGATTGGTGATCTTACAGTTGTTATTCACCGATAACAAATTACCCGGGGGTTTTCTCTTGCTGTGGTGTGCATGCCCCTCCTTGTTGAGGGGAAGCCTGAAGCAGTAATAAGACTCCCACTTATAGCGTGGGTGAATTACACGCTTGACACCGCTATTCCGGAGAATAACTTTAGACCTTAGAACATCAGTAGGGCAAGAGGAGGATGGAGAGTGCGTAACAAGATAATAGTTGCTGATGATAGTTTAACTGTCCAGAAAGTAATAAAGCTTATTTTGTCGCCTAAAGGTTATGATGTTGAATCATATAACAACGGAAGGGATGCATTTAATGCTGTGAAAAGAGTTAACCCTTTATTGGTAATAGCCGATGCACTAATGCCTGACATGAACGGAATAGAATTGGGTGAGGCAATGGCCAACGATTCTAAACAAACCAAGTCTATCCCTTTGATCTTAATGCATAGTAGCTTTGAAGACATAAAAGATGAATCTTTTAAAAGGAGCGGAGCCAAAGAAAAGCTATCCAAACCTTTTGAAGATGTTCAGTTGGTAGATCTTATAGAAAAATATATAGAACAGACTGGAGAAGATTCACATACCTGGGACATGGAAAGCTTTGTAAGGCCAGAGATGCCAGATATGAAGAACCCATTAAAGACAATAGGAAAACATGGTGGAGATGTAGAAATAGAAGAGACTCCTATCGTTAAAGTGCCAGATAATATAAAAATAGATGAACTTGGTATACCTGATGCCGATAAATTTTTACAGTTTGAGCAGCAAGAAACTATAGTAGAAGAGGAAAAAGAGTTTGGTCCAGAGCTTATTTCTGACGATGATGCAAAAAAATTAATGGAAGAATTCAAAATAAAAGAAAATCCGGATGGTACTATAAACTTTGATGATGAAATAGATAGAGTCGTAGAGGATGCAACAAGAAAGGCGCTGGAAAGAGTAGAAAAGCTGTCTGTAGATGAAAATGATGTAACACCAGAACATGATGTTGGTATGTGGTCAGAAAAATACTACGATAATATTGACCATATAGCGACTAATCTTAATTTAGATAATGATTCAGAAGAAATACCTGAACTTATTCGTGAGAGTGATTCAGCGGAGGAAAGATTCCTGGTAAGAGAAATAACCAGGGAAGTTGTTGAAAAAATGGTAAGAGAACTTCTACCAGATATAGCGGAAAGAGTTATAAGAGAGGAAATAAAGAAAATTGTCTCAGTTCAATAAAGATATTCTTAAGATAATAGATGCTGCCATAAAAGAGGATGCTCCTTTTGGGGATATCACATCGGAATGTACGGTCCCTTCAAATAAAAAGGCTAAAGGTTATGTTGTAACCAAAGGAGACTATGTAATCTCTGGAATAGATATAGCTAAGATGGTCTATGCTCGTATAGACAAGGGAATAAGATTCAAATCATCTTTGGAAAATGGTCAGACCATTCTTAAGGGCCAAAAATTATATTCAGTAGAAGGTAACGCCAGGGCGATCCTTTTAGCAGAAAGGGTTACTCTGAATATAATAGGTCACATGATGGGAGTTGCTACCAAAACTAGAGTATTTCTAGATCTTATAGATGGTACGAAGACTAAAATATTGGACACAAGAAAAACGCTGCCAACATTGAGAATAATACAGCGTCGTGCTGTTAAAGATGCAGGGGCTTCTAACCACAGGTTTTCTCTTTCTGATGCAATTTTGGTTAAAGAGAATCATGTCCTTATGTGTGGCGGAATAAATAAAGTTTTGGATAAGATCAAAAAAATAAAAAATATTAAGACAGAAATAGAAGTAAGATCATTTAAAGAATTAACATCTATTTTAGATTCAAAAAATAGACCAGATATAGTCATGTTGGATAACATGTCCCCTGCTATGGTTAAAAGAGCTGTAGAAATGAATAAAGGAAAAGTCAAGCTAGAGGCTTCTGGCGGTATTAGCGATAAAAATATTCGAGCTTATGCTCTTACTGGTGTGGATTTTATATCATTAGGAACCATTACACACAGTGTTAAATCTGCAGATCTCAGTTTCCTTTTTGAAGGTATAGATTAATAGCAGGAGAAAACACTTGTATATTGGTACTAAAATAGAAATATTAGAAAAAGTTGATTCAAGTAATTCTTTTCTAAAAACTAATTACTCTAAATATCCAGATGGAAGCATAATAATTGCAAAGATACAGACTGAGGGCAGGGGGCGTTTTTCTAGAAAATGGGTTTCAGATATAAAAGGTAACTTATATTGTTCTATATTGCTTAAAGATATTTCTTGGTTAAAAAATCCCGTTCACCTTCCTGTTTTTATCTCTGTGATACTTAGAAGAACGATAGTTAGTTTAGTAAATGATGTACCAGATTCATTAGGATTTAAATGGCCTAATGATCTTTTGATAGATGGCGCAAAACTTTCTGGCATACTTATAGAATCAGGAGATGGTTTTTTTGTGCTTGGTATAGGTGTTAATATAAAAAAAGCGCCAATATTAAGTTCAGGGTATAAAACAAGTTCTTTATCTGAGGTTTTTTTTAAAAATGAAGAGATTAAAACTATTGATTTTATTAATAATTTTGTCTATTTGTACAATAATGGGGTTGATGCATATGTGTCTTCTGGTTTTAGTCATATAAAGGAAGAATGGGAACGATATTGCATTCATATAAATAAAAAGGTTGATTTAAATGAAGGTCTTGATAATAATACTCGCAAAGAAACGGTCCTCTTCAAAAAGCTAAGTGATGATGGTGGTGCTGTTGTTCTTAGTGATTCAGGAAAGGAGAGGGTTATATACTATGGTGAATTATCGTTATGACGTTTGAAGAAGAAAATACGAGTACTATAATGACGGAAGATGGACGCCTGGTTGTTACCAGAGCGTATTGCCATAATGGTCATGATCTTATGTCAAATGAGTTTAAGATATCCGGTTATCCATCTATAAAGGTTCTAATAAGTGATGTTAATAAAAAACAAGATGTTTATATAAGTCCTGTTGATGGTGATAGAACGAAGCATGGTGGTGATGGCTTTAACGAGCACCAACTAGTAACGATATCTTGTCCTACTTGTGAAGAAGAACTAGACAATATAGCCCCTTGTGATTGTACAAAGGGAAGTAAGTTTGTTGCTATATACCTTAATAAGAAAAGAAGTTTTACAAGCTGTGTGGGTATATGTAATTCCTGGGGCTGTTACAGGTCCTTTATGAATACCGCATGGAGAATAATTTCTCGACTCGCTGATAAATCTGCTAGATAATATTGTCCTTGTAAGTCATATCTTCATGTGTAATTGTCGCTCATTTTTCTATTCATCTCTGAAATACAGTATTTACTTTATTGCTTTGGTGTTTCTTTCTGACGAGTAAACACCAAAGCATTTAAATACAAGTATTCCAGCTTCTTCATACGAAAAATTCACTGGTGTTTAAAATGACTTACAAGGACAATATTGTTTGATTCGTAGAGGTTTTTGTTATGGAAAAAAAAGAGGCTCTGAAAATTCAGAGCCTCTTTTGATCTTTATATACAGTAATAAACTATTATCTCTTTGAGAATTGATACCTTTTTCTAGCACCGCTTCTTCCATATTTTTTACGTTCAACTTCTCTTGAATCTCTAGTAAGCATTCCAGCTTTCTTTAGAGGATCTCTTAGCTTTGGTTCTAGAGTCTGAAGAGCTCTGGCAATACCCAATCTTATTGCTCCAGCCTGTCCAGAAAGACCTCCACCAAAAACATTAGCAACTATATCAAATTTCTTTTCAGTTTTTGTTATACTCATTGGCTGCATTATTATTAATCTGTGTGTGCCTCTTGGAAAATAATCATCTATAACTTTTTCGTTAACGACTATTTTTCCGCTACCGGTTGTTAACATTACTCTTGCTACAGAGCTTTTTCTTCTACCTGTATAGATTTCAGCAGGTGCTTTTGTAGTTGTTTTTGATACCATATTACTTTGTCTCCTCTCTGACTGGCTGTTGTGCCTGATGCGGGTGATTTTCCCCTACATAAACTTTAAGTTTTGTTATTAATGCATTAGAAAGTTTTGTCTTAGGTAACATACTTTTAACAGCGCTGAAGATTAGTTCTTCAGGTTTGTTTTTAAGTAGATCTCCTGCAGATGTGCTTTTCATACCACTCATATATTGAGAGTGGCGGAAATAAAATTTATCTTCAAGCTTTTTACCTGTAAGATTTATTTTCTCAGCATTAATTATTACTACAAAATCACCACAGTCGTTGTTTGGTGTGAACTGAGGCTTGTTTTTGCCTCTAAGAATGTCTGTAACTTTTGTTGCCAGTCTTCCAAGATTATATTCACTAGCATCTAGCAAGACCCATTTTTGGCATGCAGTCTTGTTATCAAACTGCTTTGTTGTTTTCGTAAGCTTCATCTTAAACGCACTCCTAAACTCAATTTTTAAATCTCGAGAAATTTATATGATTAGAATATCATTGTCAATGTCTTTTTCCTTAGCTACACTGCCGCATATGTACAGACCTCCTGCTTCTATATTAATAGTGGATGACGAGCCGTCGGTCCTGTCTGCCCTAAAAAGGGAACTAAGGGATACAGCACCAATATATGTAGCCCAAGATCCAGAGGAAGCCCACCTAATACTTAGGGAAAATACAATAGGTCTGGTTATCTCTGACTACAAAATGCCAAAAAAGGATGGGATAACTTTTCTTAGTGAACTTACTGAACTTAATTACGAGCCTGTTAAAATACTGATGACAGCTTTTTCTGATTCAGATATAGCAGTAAATGCAATAAACAGGGCAGGGATCTTCTACTTTCTTAAAAAACCTTGGAATTCTAATGAGTTAACGCTGTTGGTGGAAAGAGCTTTAGAAGCCTACAATAATAAAAACGAGCTTGGATTTTGCAGGCAACGTTTAAGGGAAATAGAGAACATTAAGAATAATATAAGTAATCTTTTAACGCATGAGTTAAAAACACCTCTGACTACTATCAGTGGTTATACAGAATTATTAAGCAAACACATAGATGATGCTCAAATTAAAGATGTTGTTTTGTCGTTACAAAATAGCGTTAATAAACTGGAAGATTTTATTGATGATACCTTGTACATAGCCAAAATAGAATCAGGTCAGGTGCAACATCATCCTACTAATATAAATTTAAAGGATATAGTATTAAAAACTTTTCCATCTATTGTTATTAATGAAGAGTTAAGCATTAATTTAGATAAGACGCTGATAGAGGAGTCCTTTACAAGACTTGCTAGATATTTGTCACAACACAATAGTGACCTTTCTGGTTTAATAACGACAAATGGTAATTACATTGTTTTAAAAATACAACTTAACAATATTGATAAAAAGCCTGCCAATAGTCCACAGTTAGCCTTTTTT
>JBAXWW010000103.1:0-6010 GCA_037128215.1 bacterium
CGATCAGAGAAGGTGGAAGGACAGTTGGCGCAGGTGTTGTTGGCGAAGTCGTTAAATAAGGTATTGCAATATAATTGCTAACCTGATATAGGACACAGGCTTTAAAAAAAACATATTAGGAACAAGGGTTTAATGGCCTTTGTTCCTAGTTGTATAAACTGGGAGGCTTACGGTGAGAAATATTATTCACCTTGAATGCGGCGAGTGTAAAAGGAAAAACTACGTCAGCGACAAGAATAAACAGACTAAACCTGACAAGTTGAAGATCAAGAAATACTGCCGTTCATGCAGAAAACATACTGAGCACAAGGAAACTAAATAAAGTTTTATGTAGGCCAGTAGCTCTAACTGGTAGAGCACCGGTCTCCAAAACCGGGTGTTGTGGGTTCGAATCCCTCCTGGCCTGCCAAAGGATGTAAAGGTTATGGATAAAAATACGAGAAACATATTTGGAATAACGCTGTTATGCGCTGGTGCTATCGTTTGGTACACATTCAATATAGCTACTAGCTATGCTGTTGGGTACTTTGACCTAGCGGTAAGATATCCATGGGTGCATATTGTTCAAAGTATTTTTCCCGTTCTTTTAGGTGCCATAACTTCTTATACTCTATATAGAGTACAAAAAATAAGGGAATATCTGTTTGAAGTTATTTCTGAAGTAAAAAAAGTAGTATGGCCTAACAGAAAAGAAACATGGGGAGCAACAGTTGTGGTAATCATCGCTGTTCTTATTTCTGGGGCTGTTCTTGGTGTTTTTGACTGGCTTGCTGGTCTTTTTATGAATTTTATATTGAGGTAGTTTATGAAATCTGAAGATGTACTCAACAAAAGTGAAGATCTGCTTTCTAATAAGGAAGAGCTGAATAAGATTATTTCTGATGAAGAGGTTAAAAGTCCTGATCATGAAGAAAAGAAAATCAGCACACAAGCTAAAATAGAAACAGATGATAAGACAACACAAGAAATCATAACTGTTCATTCTGAAAATCCAGATATGAAATGGTACATAGTATATGTAAGAACTGGCCAGGAACAAAAAGCTAAAGAACAATTAGAGCAAAGAATAAAGTTACAAGGAAGACATACTGACTTTGGCCATGTTCTAGTTCCAACAGAAAGTATTGTAGAGCTTGTTAAAGGTAAAAAAAGAACTGCTACAAGAAAATTTTTTCCAGGATATATGCTTGTACAGATGATAATGAACGAAGAAAATTGGCACTTTGTAAAGTCAACACCTCGTATAGTTGGTTTTGTTGGTAATAACGTAAATCCGCCAGTAGTTAGAGAGAGTGAAGTTATAAAGATAACATCACAGGCTCAAGAAGGAATGTTAAAGCCTGTACCTAAAATGTCTTTTGAAGAGGGTGAAAACGTTAGAGTTATAGAAGGACCTTTCATTAACTTTACAGGTATAGTGGAAGAGGTTAAACCAGATAAAGCTAAGCTAAGAGTATTGGTTTCAATATTTGGTCGTTCAACGCCAGTAGAACTGGAATTTATCCAGGTTGAAAAGATATAAAATTAAGGGAGATATTTTAAAATGGCTAAGAAAGTAGTAGGAATGGTAAAGCTTCAGATACCAGCAGGAGCGGCTAACCCTTCTCCTCCAGTTGGACCAGCACTTGGACAACATGGTGTTAATATCATGGAATTCTGCAAAAAATTTAACGCAGAAACACAAGATCAAAAAGGAATGATAATCCCTGTTGTTATATCAATATATGCAGACAGATCATTCTCTTTTATAAAAAAGACACCTCCAGCTTCTATCTTACTTCTTAAGGAAGCAGGAATAGAAAAAGGATCTGGTATCCCTCAAACAAATAAGGTTGGTAAGGTAACAAAGGCTCAAGTAGAAAAAATAGCTAAGTTAAAAATGCCAGACTTAAATGCAAATGATATCAACGCTGCCATCAAAATCATAGAAGGCACAGCAAGAAGCATGGGTATAGAGGTTATATAAGAGCCTCTTAAAATAGTGAAGACTGGGAGGCCTGCACATCAGGTCGTTTGAACCAGCAAGGAGAAAAAATGTCTACAGGAAAGAAGTTCAAGAATGCCGCTTCAAAAGTGGACCGTACTAAAAGGTACACAATTGAAGAAGCTGTCAAACTAGCAATTGAAGTTAAATTCACAAAATTTGATGAAACAGTCGATTTAGCTTTTAATTTAGGCGTAGATCCAAAACATGCGGATCAGATGCTTAGAGGTGCTATTGTTCTTCCTCACGGAACAGGAAAAAAAGTGAAGGTGCTTGTTTTTGCTAAGGGCGAAAAAGCTAGTGAAGCAGAAAAAGCAGGAGCTGATTATGTTGGTGCAGAGGACCTTGTTGAAAAAATAGTTGGAGGATGGCTGGATTTTGATGCTGTTATAGCTACACCAGACATGATGAAGATTATTTCTAAACTTGGAAAGATCCTTGGTACAAAAGGTATGATGCCTAACCCTAAAGTTGGAACTGTAACACTTGATGTTGCTAGGGCCGTAAAAGAACATAAGGGTGGAAGAGTTGAGTATCGTACAGAAAAGACAGGTATTGTGCATACTGTCATAGGCAAAACATCATTTGGTAAAGACAAACTGCTTGAGAACTTTCATTCAGTTCTAACTGAAATCAACAGGATAAAACCGGCGTCAGCTAAGGGTGTATACGTTCAGGCTATCACTCTTTCAACTACAATGGGACCTGGGATCAAGATAGATACAGCTAGTGTTCAAAACGTTTTGGGCTAAGTATTTAAAATAATTTGAGCGGCACAAATATTGCTTGCTTTTGTTCTGATTATCGTTATATAAATGTGCGGCTCAAAAAAAGAGGAGATTGGGAAATTGAATATCAATGATAAAAAACAATGTGTAGAACAGATTAAACAGAAGTTCGATGCATCCCAGGCTTTCTTTATAACTCATAATCTTGGTCTACAGGCTGAAGCTATTTCAGCGTTAAGAAAAGATCTTAAGACCAATGGTGGAGAATTCAAGGTAATAAAGAACACCTTGATCAGAAGAGCTATAGAAGGCAAAGAATACAGCAAGGATATCGATGCAGACCTAACTGGTCCGGTCGCTGTAGCTTTTAGCTATAAAGACCCTGCTGCTGTTGCAAAAGCTATGGTTAAATACATCGACGATAAGAACAGATTCATGGTAAGAGCAGGAATGTTGGGAGCTCGTAAACTTTCTTTAACAGAAGTTATGGCTCTTTCTAAGCTTCCTACAAGACAAGAACTTATTGCTACTACGGTAAGAACTATTGCTGCGCCACTTCAGAGTTTTATGGGCGTGCTTACTGCAGTTCCAAGAGACTTTTTGAACGTGTTAACGGCAATAAAAGATAAGAAATAAATAATTATTAATTAATGGAGGACATAAAAATGGCTGATTTGACAAAGGTTGAAGTTGTAAAATTCATCGAGAACATGAGCGTTCTTGAGTTGAGCGAACTAATAAAGGAACTTGAAACCAAGTTTGGTGTTAGTGCTGCTGCCCCTGTTTCTTTTGCAGGAGCTCCAGTTGCTGCTGCCGCTGCTGCTGAAGAGAAGACAGAATTCAGAGTAGTTCTTGAATCTAGTGGTGATGACAAAATTAAGGTCATCAAAGAAGTAAGAACAATAACAGGTCTTGGACTAAAAGAAGCAAAAGATCTTGTTGAAGCTGCTCCTAAGGACATCAAGGATGCTTGCTCAAAACAGGAAGCAGAAGAAATTAAGAAGAAAATAGAAGCAGTAGGCGGAAAAGTCTCTCTTAAATAGGTAATTGTTCTTTGGCTTTTAAAAAGCATAAACAATTAAATAAATACAAAGGGAGAGATTTATGACCTCTATACTGACGGCTACGAACGACCGCTTTCGTCGTTCTTTCGGTAATATAAAACCTGTTATAGATATCCCCGATCTTCTGGAGCTACAAAAGCATTTTTATGCCAAGTTTCTCCAACAGGAAACTCCTGTTGAAAAGAGGAAGGATGCGGGTCTGCAGGCTGTTTTCACATCTATATTTCCAATAACAAATTTTGGGGATACAGCATCTTTGGAGTTCCTAGGTTATAGCCTTGGTACGCCAAAATACGACGTTAATGATTGCAGAAACAGAGGCACAACTTTTGCTGCTCCTCTTAAAGTTTCTGTTAGACTAGTTGTAAAGGATGTTGATGAGGATACAGGTGCAAAGAGTATCAGGGACGTAAAAGTCCAAGAAGTCTATCTAGGGGATATCCCTTTGATGACTGAACAGGGCTCTTTTATAGTGAATGGAACAGAAAGAGTTGTAGTCAGCCAGTTACATAGATCTCCTGGTGTTTTCTACAGTTATGTTGTTCACGCTTCTGGAAAACTTTTATATACAGCTAGAGTTATCCCTTACAGGGGCTCTTGGCTGGATTTTGAATTTGATCATAAAGACCTGCTTTTCTGCAGAATAGACAGACGCAGAAAAATGCATGTTACCATATTATTTAAAGCTCTTGGAATGACTACAGAAGATATCCTAAAAAGTTTCTACAATACAGAAACTATAATTCTTAAGGATAAAGGGGCTTTTGAAAGAGATGTAGATTTTTCTTTGCTGTCCGGAATAAGAGCGGAATACGATATCGTTAATCCAAAGACTGGAAAAGTCCTTGTAAAGAAGAACAGAAAATTTACTAAGGCTACAGTCGAAAAACTAAAAGAAGAGAAAGTTAAAACACTATCTATAGATCCATCTACTGTTTACACAAAAATATCAGCAGAGGATGTTTACGATACAGATACTGGTGAAATACTTCTTGAACTCAATGAACAGCTGACAGAAGAAAAGGTCGGTTATTTAAGGGAAAGGGGAGTAAAGGAAGTTAAAGTCCTTTATATAGACGGTGTAAACGTTGGTAGCTTCATAAGAGATACTCTTATGAACGATAAAATATCAACACAAGAAGAAGCTCTTATAGAAATATATAGAAGATTAAGACCTGGTGATCCTGCAACATTAGATGCTTCAAAAGCATTGTTTGATAATCTTTTCTTCAACCCATCTAGATATGATCTTTCTGAAGTTGGAAGAATAAAGATAAACCATAAATTCAATTTTACAGATGTTCCTTCAGATTTTACGACACTAAGAAAAGAAGATATCACTGTTATAGTAAAATATCTTACAGATCTTAAAATGGATAAAGGCGAAATAGATGACATAGATCATCTTGGTAATCGTCGTGTAAGAGCTGTAGGAGAACTTCTAGAGAATCAGTACAGAGTCGGACTAATAAGAATGGAAAGAGCTGTAAGGGAAAAAATGAGTCTTCAAGATATAGAGACTCAGATGCCATATCAGCTTATCAATTCCAAACCTGTTACTGCCGCTGTTAAGGAATTTTTTGGCAGTTCACAGTTGTCACAGTTTATGGACCAGACCAATCCTCTATCAGAAATAACTCATAAAAGAAGACTTTCTGCTTTAGGACCTGGCGGTTTATCTAGAGATAGAGCTGGTTTTGAAGTTAGAGACGTTCATACAACCCACTATGGTCGTATTTGTCCTATTGAAACTCCAGAAGGTCCAAACATCGGTTTGATCTCCTCTATGACAACATATGCAAGAGTTAACAACTATGGCTTTATAGAAACACCATATAGAAAAGTTACAGAAGGAAGAGTTACAGACGATGTTATTTATTGTTCAGCTCTTGAAGAAGAAAAACATAAAATAGCTCAGGCTAATGCTCCTCTTGATAAGAAAGGTAAATTTATAGATGAGATGGTTAACGTAAGAGTCTCCGGTCAGTATGCATTAAAGCACAGGGATGAAGTAACTCTTATGGACGTATCTCCTAACCAGTTGGTTTCTATAGCTGCTGCGTTGATACCATTCTTAGAGCACGATGACGCAAACCGTGCATTGATGGGATCTAACATGCAGAGACAGGCGGTGCCTTGTTTAACAACAAGCGCTCCTTTTGTTGGAACAGGTTTAGAGAAAATATGCGCAAGAAGCGGTGGCTCATCACTTGTCTGCAAAAGAGACGGTGTTG
>JBAXWW010000104.1:0-5978 GCA_037128215.1 bacterium
GATCCTTCAAAAACAGATGTTGAATACTCCTCTTTAAAAACAAACCTAGATAACACAGATAAAGAGATCGCTGTCCTAGCTATGTGGACTGACAAGAAGCTTCCAAAGGGAATTCACTATGTTTCTGCATTCAACCTACATGGATCAAAACAGAATAGTCAAACTAAACGATATTCTTTATTCCCAATAACAAAAATAAGAAAATCAGTATTGAACTTATTTCAAGTAGTGGACATTGATAACGACGGATACAAGGAGACTATTTTACGAAAAGAACGTGATGGAGTTGATAGCTTCCTAATATACAAATATGATCCTGAAAAAGATGCTTACATAGAATTAACTTCAAACAAGAATACTGATTAGTACAATAATACATTAAGAAATATTAATCTAAATCTTCTAGAACCAGCGCTTAGTCGCTTTATTTAGTCATGATAATCTAATAATTTACTAATATTATAATGACCTCATACAAGCTCCTGCGCAATTGCAAAGTGGAATAGTTGTAGTTGTAAAAGTTTAAGGTTACGCAGTAGCAAGAAACTTAAAATTTATACAAATACACTATTCTACAAATGAGTAAAACAGGCTACATCAGTTATACATGCATATATGACTGAAAATTAAAAATAAAATTATTTAAATTATAAATAGATATTATCTGGACCAGCTTGGAGAGTAGCACTTCATGCCAGTAGTTAAACGTTTCTCGCCTGTACCATCGTTATGTATCATATATATGTCAGAGCCTTTATTCCTTGTTGAACTATACATCAAATGCCTGCCATCTGACGACCAGGATGGGTCCTCATTATTACCGCTATCTATAGTTAATCGCTCTATCTTTGTTGCTTTTGGGTCAATAAGAAAAACATCAAAATATGCTTTCTTGCCAAAAGGATTATCAAGTCCAGAAAAAGCGATCATGTCTCCCATAGGAGACCACGCAGGAGAAGAATTATAGTATCCAGAGAAGGTCAATCTAGTTTGTTTAGAACTCGCAATTTCAAATTTATAAAGTTCAGGGTTCCCGGATTTTGTAGAAGAGAAAACGATCTCCTTACCATCAGGAGAAAAAGAAGGTTCAACATCAAGGCCTATATTATTTATTAGTAATCTTGGCTTTTTATCGTCTATATCCATTATATATATATTGGGATTATTTTCCTTGCTCATAGTAAAGGCTATACTTTTACCGTCAGGAGACCAAGCAGCCCCACTGTTCTGGCCTATGGTATCAGAAAGTATTGTTTCTCTTTTTCTGTTCACGTCATAGAGTACAAGATCCTGATTAACAAGGGTTCCTCTGCCTTTGTAATTTTTTTTTGTATATCTTGTATAGGCAATATACTTTCCATCAGGCGACCAGGCAGGAGAGATAGAAATCCCCCTATAAGCAGTTTTTTGTGTTATTCTTCTACCATCGTAATCCATAACAAAAAGATTTTTTCCCTTGTCTGAGTCAGTTCCGCAAATCATAGCTACTTTTGAATTAAATATGCTAGGTTCGCCGGTAAGTTTAGTATATATAAAGTCAGAAATATCATGAGCTGTATCGATATTAGAATCCATTAAAGAGACTGTTTTACTTGCTACATCAAACCCATTCAAAAGAGAAACTAGTATAACAGTAATTTTTCTCTTATTAACTTCCATAGAGACAAGATACTCAGCTCCGCTAACTTTCCATGCGTTTACATTAAACCTGTCTTTTTCTTCTGGGCTAGTAGCTTTTGGTAGCATTATGAACGCATTAGATAAGACCATATCTGAAGAGATTATAGCTTCGAGTTCATTTATTATAGGGCACAAGTCACCCTCTATCATACATTTGCTATTTAGCGCTACTACTGGCTTTTTAAATTCTGGAGAGCCTATTTTAACATAGACCTGTTCTGCAAAAACAGAGCCGAAAATAAAAGCTAATATCAATAAAAAATATAGACGCATAAAATCTAGATCTTATACAGTGCGTATAGAACACCATAGTTAGAGAAGAAATAAATATATTTATCATCTGCAATTGGATCTGCAAAAATGCCTGTCCCTGTATTAAATTCTTCAACAAAAAGCCCATTATCTTTTCTATAAATGAAAAGACCTCTTTCTGAAGAACCAACAACTAGATAGTCGCCAAATATCGCAGGAGAAGTTGGCATAGCTCCATCTTTCAATTTAGTGGACCACTTAATAAGACCGCTATTAAGATCCATTACATATAGAAAACCTTCATTAGAAGAATAATAAACAACGTCGCCAATAACAGTTACAGATTTTGCGCTACCATCCTGCAGGCTCCAAAGGATATTACCTGTTTTTCTATCAAGACAATATAAGTTGCCATCATAAGAGGGAACAACAATATGTTTTTCATCTACGTATGGTGTAGCATCAACATCTTTAAACTTGCCTTTGGTATTAAGATTTTTCTCTAGTACTACAGCACCAGTTAACATATTAACACCCATAAAAGAGCCATCAGAGAAACCAACATAAACCGTATTATCATATACCACCGGTGAACTATTTCCCTTTATTACCGGCCTTTTCACTGGAAAATCTCTTTTTACCGTCCATAGAACTTTACCCGTAGACGCATCAAAAGCATATAAAACATCATTGCTGGCAAGCGTAAAAAGTCTTCCATCATAGATGCAAGGAGTAGATCCGACTGGGAATCCTACAAAATAAGACCAAAGATAATCACCAGATCTATAAGAAAAAGCTTTTACATAACCCTCATTATTTCCAAAATATAGGATACCCTGGCTAAATAGTGGAGTGGCCTCTATACCACCACTATCCTTTATAATTCTTTTAACGGATCCACTACGTTTATTGACTACGTATAGGTTTCCATCACTAACACCTTGGAAAAGATCATCTCCTATTATAAGAGGTGAAGCAGTTTCATGTCTTTTTGATCCAAATTGTTTTTGTTTGTAAACATCAAGATTCCAGGCATTAATCAATTCAAGTTTTTGTTTTTTATTAGGTGCAGTAAAATGAGAGCAGGCACTAAACAAAAGAACGGACAAAAATATAATAAAAACATTTCTCATCATCTTATTTTCCAATAATTACAGACTAGCTTTAGCAACAGAAGCAAGTCTTGCTACGTCTGTATCTGGATATGCTATTATAACTGATTCATACATAGCTCCAGCTTTGACCTTATCTCCAAGTTTTTGATAACAGCGAGCGGTACCCATCATTGCTACATCGGCATAGACTGGTGAGTTCAATTCTTTTACTTTTGTAAAACTATCCAAAGCCTTTTTTACATCACCATTGTTCTCTGCTGAATAAGCAAGGCCCAAATACGCAAGTTCTTGTATAAGTCCCTTAGCTTTGTTCGTAAGTAGTTCATAATGGCTGATAGCCTTAGTCCAGTTTTTGTTATTGTAGTACATCTCTGCAAGCATATAGCGAGCTTCTATTCCAGCCTTTGTGTTACCAAGAATTGGTAATTCTTTCTCGATCATATCCATTGCAGTCTCTTTTTGTTCTGGGTTTAGTTTTTGAATTTTATGGCCAAGTTCATATAATGTTTTTCTTGCGTTATTTTCTCTTTTCTCCGTAAAGTGGTTTATAGAGACAACTGTAGCAGTAATAAGAACGATAATACCTGCAAAAACTAGATACAACTTGACGTTATGTCTAAGGTAACCAAAAAACTCCAACATTACCTTTAACAGCTTATCTGGAGACTTCATTTGCTTAGCAGAAAGTTTTGTTTTCATATATACCATCCTCACTTGTATTTTGAGTTAAATACTATGTCAGCACTCAACCTTTGTCAAAACTTGATTGCCGACTACCACTTATTATGTTAGCTTTTTAATAGATGAGGAATAGATTTTCTTTAATTATCTTTTTATTGGTCTTACTACTAGCAAAAAATATTTTTGCTCAAGACGCTAGTGCTACTCCTTCTGAAACTTCAGTAATAGGTACGACGCCAGATCTAGGCCCTACTCCAGAAGTAAGCACTACCACAGAACAAAAAGCTATAGAAGCCCCTCAAACATCAACACCAACAACATCAGCAACAACGACAGACATAACATCTACACCACAGCCTATAGTAGAACAAAAAAGAGAAACCTCAAGTTATTATAGTGATCCTTTCTCAGAAATAGAATCTACAGAAGATGAAGAAAACGAAGAAGCTCTGGACAGGTTCTACTCCTTTGGAAGAATACTTCACCTGTCTTTATTCGGTGAGTACGCAGCTCTAACTGGACCAATGACTGATATTTATAAACCTGGTGTAATAGGCGGATTTCGTATTTCGTATTTTATAGACTGGGATGTTGCTGTTACTTTTAATTTTGGACTAGGAAAGCTCAATCTGTCTTTACTTAATAAGAATACTGCAACCTCTTCACTAGTCGACCCAATAACCGGCACAGCCACTATTGCTAATATAGGTATCGGGCTTAAGTATTATTTAAATTTCTACGACATATCAAAAGCCATAGCCTATTTAAACCCTGCAATATCTGCTGGTGTAGAGATGACCATTATAAGAGACCAGATAAACCAAGATATTTTGACCCTATTAGGAACAAGAATGAATGACCCTGCGCACAGAACAGTAGCTCCTGGATTATTTGCTGGTTTCAGCCTAGAAGTGCCAATATTTAGAAAGTCTATATACCTTGGGGCAGATTTTATTTATCATTTTTCTTTCTTCCCATCCACAAATTCAGTTCTATCAACAACTGTAACAGATCCTCATTTTGGATGGGTTGATTACAGCGGGCGTTACATAACAGCAGGTGCTTATTTAATATGGAATCTATAGTAGCATGTCTGCAAATTCATCGACAGAAATAAGTTTTACATCTGATTCTTTTATATTATTTTTACCGTTTATATCTGGATTTTTATACTTGTTAAAGATGTTTACATAGTCTTGTTTATTGCTTGCTGGAGCCTTTCTGGATAGTGGTGTTATTATGCACCAGTAGAGTTCTTCTCCTGTATTTTCATTCTCATAATGAACACCATAATGTGTTGGTGTCTTAAAAAAATCAGTCTTTATACCTTTTAGACTTAACGCTGAATGCATAAGAGAAGCATAATGCTGGCTGTCTGGAGTATGTTTACCATCTACAGCTTCTGTAAAAGTTGCAGCTTTAGGGGAACCTGCTGCACATGAATAGAAGGTATCAAGCATCATATTGTGCAACTTACCAAGTAATTTCTCTACTTCTTTTGTCTCACAGCTAGCTGATGTTTTAGAGATGAACTTAGAGGTATTGCCGATGAATCCTTCAAAATTCAAATGATTTTCACTTGGAGCTTTTTCTGAATATAAAAAATTACTATAAAAAGCTCTTGTAGACATATTGCTTGCGTTCAATTGAAAAATAGTTAAAAGGGACATTATTATAAGCATTTTAGTTTTCTCCCATAAAATCAGCACGATAGCATATAGAAGCAGACAAAACAAGTATAAAAGATATTGATGAATATTGTTTTTTATATAATACTTTTATTTATCATAGCGTCTTTTAAGCAACTAGACCTTGTAATAAAAGAGTTTAGAACTTATTATTTTCAGGATCATGACTTCAAAAAAAAACCTTATTGTTGCATATAGAGTAGCAGAAAAGATATCTATACGTAATCTAAACAACATAGACGTAATACTAGAAGCCACCATAATAAGAAGGTCCAGCGAGGAAATTGAATTACATACTAGCAACGGAGCTAGGATCTATATATTCAATTTTGGTTCCATTGCTTTCTTTAATTGCCCTAGGGTTAAACAGAAACAAATAATAAACAAATTAGTAAAGTCCTTTTCTAATGCAATAAGTGGTGCTCAGGTTGATCTGTTTGCAATATTTGATCATCTTTATATAAAGACTGGAGAAGAAAAAACAAGAGTTGATTTTGATATTATCATGATGTCTGACCTTGATAATGATGCAATTAGAATCATAGCTCTTATACTTTCACAC
>JBAXWW010000105.1:0-5920 GCA_037128215.1 bacterium
AGCATAACGTAATTAAGTAAAAGTAATAAAAGTATAAATTAAATTTAAAGGACAAGCCGAGCTTTAGGTGGCTATAAACATATAAAAAATATGTTTATAGAACGCCGTGTCCATGAAATTTAATTTATATTTTTATTACTTTTCTAAACTTACTATCGCTATGGCTGTTTCTTTTAGATGTGACATAGAGATCTGGATGTTTGATATTTTCTTTTGTTTTATGAATTTTTTAACTTTTCCGTGAGTAATAATATATGGTTTACCAGACTCGTCTTTTGCTACTTCAACTTCTGTCCACGCAAATCCCTTACTCCAGCCACTTCCCATTGCTTTAAAGAAAGCTTCTTTTG
Source organism: bacterium (assembly GCA_037128215.1). Taxonomy (GTDB): domain Bacteria; phylum Bdellovibrionota; class JAFGOL01; order JAFGOL01; family JAFGOL01; genus JAPLFT01. The sequence goes on from JBAXWW010000105.1 coordinate 351, forward strand.
CCGCAAAACGAGCCGCATAACTTTCTGCTTTTGTTATTTTTGATTCACAGTAATCAATTTCGTTCGTAGTGAAAACGCGAGTTTTGAATCCACCATTTTTTTTGGAGATTTCTTTTTGTATCCTAGAAACTTCAATAATGTCTATGCCAAGTCCGAAAATCAAAATAGTATTCCCTCCATTTTTATTACTTATTTATTTTATTACTTACTGATGGCTCTAGCTTTTTCTGTTGCTGCTTTTAATCCTTCAATGAAGATATTTATCAGGCCTTTTTTGTTGTAGACTTCCATTCCTGTCGCTGTTATACCGCCTTTTGTTACGACTTTAGGCCATAGATCTTTTGGTGCTTCCTGTCCATGCATACCCCATTGAGCTGCACCTTCCATAGTATCAAGTACAAGACGAGTACAAATATCTTTTGGGATTCCCTCACTGACTCCATAGTCTATTAAGGCATCAGCTATCATCATATAGTATGCAGGAGCTGATCCGCTTAAAACTGTTACAGGGTCTATAAGAGCTTCTTTTTCTATTTCTATTATCTCTCCAAATCCATTCATGAATTCTTTTGCTCTATTATAGTGTTGTTCATCACAATCTTTAGTTTTATAAATTACAGTTGTACTGGATCCCACTCTTGCAGGTAGGTTAGGCATAATCCTTATTAAATTTTTATGTCCACCTAATGTTGCTTTTATCTCATCGGTCTTAATACCTGCAGCTACGGTAATAACAGTTGTTGTATTCTGAAGACTTTTAGAGATCTCTTCGCACACTGATAGTATTTCAAGTGGCCTTACAGATAGAAAGAGGATATCTACAGTTTTTGCCAAATCTATATTGGAGAGATTAGTTACAACTCCTAATTGCTTATGAAGTTCTTTTCTCCGTTCCTCTTCAAGTGTAGAAATGCTTATCATCCCAGGATCAACATATCCTGATATTATTATGCCTCGGGTGATTGCTTCACAAATATGACCACCTCCAATAAATCCAACGGCAAAGTCTTTTGATTTATGGTCCTTCATTATTAGTCTCCTCTATGTTAAGCATCTAAAAGATAATCCTGGATTTTTTAATCAAAGTAAAGAATTTATGAAAAACTTGACAAAAAAAGATATATTTTTTATACTGTAAAACAGAAATGGCTCTGGAGGTCTGTTACATGAAAAGCACTCTGTTTATTTTGTTCGTTTTTGTTTTTTCTTTTTCAGCATGTGAAAGGGTACATCAAGGAGATGCAGCAATTGATAATCCCTCTATTATACAAGATTCAACGACAACAGATGGTACTAATACTACAACAGATGACACTAGTACAACGACAGTAACTACTACCACAACAACCTCTACGACATCAATAACAACATCAGCAACATCAACGAGATCTACTTCTACCTCTACATCAATTACACCATCTACTTCTTCAACAACGCCTACTTCTTCTACCACTACTATTACAAGTACTACAACAATTCCTACAAATCCTTGTGTAGCAATGAACAAAGATTTGAACCTTATCTATGATTCTTGGTTTGCTGGTAAAATAGAGAATGATGAATTCATGCTTAAGCTTCAAGACAGGGTCTATAACTCAAAAATTTGTTATTGTGAAGAAGTCCCATATATTAATGATGTGAAAAAAGTCGTTAGTAAATTACTTTATGATAAGCAAGATGCTGTAGACAAACTGGCAAATGTTTGTGAAAGCACAGGTTCGGATATAAATAAAGTAAGAGATTTTCTAAATAGCTTTTATGGTAAAGAAATTTTGTCAAAAGTTGACGAGAAATTTCTTCTTTCTGTACTATGTAGAGATCAGCTATGCCCAAGTTCAGCGGTTATAAAAAGCAAATAGATTTTTTATAATTTTAGACTTAATGTTATTCCGTCACCAGCATTAATAATAGTGCTATATAATCTCTTATCGCTAAAGATCATCTCATTATATTTATGGGTATGAGCGCTCAGTTTTTCTGTTACTCCTTTTGGTCTATAAAGGGTGTCATCAGCAATTATAAGACCGCCCTTTTTTGTAAGCCTTATGCAGTCTTCCAAAAGTTCAGGGTACAATGATTTTTTTGCATCCTGAATAACTATATCAAAAGAATTATTTTCAAGTTTTTTGATCTCATTTAGAATATTTCCCTCTATCATTTCAACAAAATCGCTGACTCCAGCTTTTTCAAAGTTGGAACGAGCCTCTTTTATTAATATTTCGTCGTAGTCTATTGTTATAAGTTTTCCGCCCGTTTCTTTTAATGACTCAGCTATCCATATTCCTGAATAACCTATACAGGTCCCAAGCTCTAATACTCTTTTTGCCCCTGTTAGTCTTGTCATAAGGCATATTACCTTTGCGACCTCAGGTTCTATAAAGGAACGGGTATCGGCCCAGGTGCTCTCCTGCTTCTCCATTTCTGGTAGAAGAGGATTGTCATATTTTAAGAACTCTCTTATGTATTCATTCATTCCCATTGTGAGGGTTTAATCATGCAGGTCCCTACAAGGCAAGCTAATAGATTATTGACAATGGTATATGCCTATGTTAGTTACACAGTGCTTTTTTAAAAACACACGACTTTGATCCCTGGCCATGGTGTCCCCTTTAAAAAGCAGGGGGTTCGGTCAGAATAAGGACATCGTCGGCGGATTAACCTAAAGGAGGAAAATCTTAAATGAATCAAGTAACAATGAAGGACCTGTTAAGTGCAGGTGTGCACTTTGGTCACCAAACAAGCAAATGGAATCCTAAAATGAAACCGTACATTTTTGGAGCAAGAAACGGTATTTACATCGTTGATCTACAGAAAACGGTAAAAATGGCGCAGCGTGCCCTTGAATTTTTGAGGGACTCAGCTTCTGAAGGCAAAAGCATTATGCTAGTAGGTACAAAAGTACAAGCTAAGGATGTGGTAAAAGAAGAAGCCGTTCGCGCTGGTACTTATTATGTTACATCAAGATGGCTTGGTGGTTTTATGACAAATTTCCAGACCATAAAAAAAGGTATGGAGAGACTGGAAGAAATAGAAAAGATGAAAACTGATGGAATCTACGACCTTATCAGTAAAAAAGAAGTTTCTAAATTAGAGAAAGAAAGAGAAAAACTAGCAGATACTTTTTCTGGAATAAGAGGCATGAAAAAACTTCCAGATATTATGTTCGTAGTTGATCCAAGTAATGAAGAAATAGCTGTTGCAGAGGCTAAGAGAATGGGAATGCCTGTTGTTGGACTTGTTGATACTAACTGTGATCCAGATCCTGTTGATTATATAATTCCTGGTAATGATGATGCTATCAAGTCAATAAAACTTTTTGCTTCGTTAGTTGCTGATGCTATTATTGAAGGCAGAGCAATATATCAAGAAAAACTAAGATCTACAGAAACAGGTAATGAATCTGAAACAAAGGTCTCAGAAGAAAATAATTCTAAAACAGCTAATTCTGAGACAACAGAAAAAGATAATGTCGTAGTAGAAAGAATAACATCAAGAAGAAAGGCAGAGGAGGTCTAGTAGTTATGGATTTTACGAGTGAAATGGTAAAGGAACTTAGAGAAAAAACTGGCTCTGGTATGATGGATTGTAAGAAAGCCCTTGTAGAGGCTGGTGGCAATATTGATAAGGCTGTGACATGGCTTAGAGAAAAAGGACTTGCTTCTGCAGCTAAGAAAAGTGGTAGAACAACTAAAGAAGGTCTTGTTAGCTCATATATACACAGCAATGGAAAAATAGGCGTTCTTATAGAAGTTAATTGTGAAACAGATTTTGTCGCAAGGAATGAAAAGTTCCAGACCATGGTTAGGGATATAGCAATGCACATAGCCGCTATGAACCCTAGATATGTCAGCTCTGATGAAATAGCAGAAGATGTTAAACAAGCTGAGCTTGATATTTATAGAAAACAGGCAGCAGATAGTGGAAAACCAGCAAATGTTATAGAAAAAATGGTTGAAGGAAGATATAAAAAATTCTGTGATGAAGTTTCTCTTCTAAGTCAGCCTTTTGTTAAGAATCCTGAGCTTACTATACAGGCTTACGTTAATGAGAGTATATCTGTCTTAGGTGAGAATATGTCAGTAAAACGCTTTATCAGGTGGCAGTTAGGGGAGTAAATAATGCCAGAAAGAAAAAAGTTTAAAAGAGTCCTTCTTAAACTCAGCGGTGAAGCTCTAAAAGGAAAAAGAGAATACGGTATCTGTCCAGAAACGATGAACAACATTGCAAAACAGATAGCTGAAGTTAAAGAGATGGGCGTTGACCTTTGCCTTGTAATAGGTGGCGGTAATATCTTTAGAGGGGTGTCTGCCGCAACTAACGGTATGTCGCGCTCTAACGCTGACTATGTTGGTATGGTCGCTACCATAATGAATGCAATAGCAATGCAGGATGCTCTTGAAAAAGTAGGCGTTCAGACAAGAGTCCTTAGCGCTATAGCGGTAGAGGAAATCTGCGAACCCTATATCCGTAGACGAGCAATAAGACATTTGGAAAAGGGAAGGATAGTTATATTCGCAGGTGGTACAGGAAATCCATATTTTACGACTGATACAGCTGCATGTCTTAGAGCGATGGAAACAGATTGTGAAATAATACTTAAAGCCACCAACGTAAATGGTGTATATGATAAAGATCCTAAAAAACATAACGATGCTAAATTCTACAAAGAACTAACTTATATAGAGGCTCTTCAAAAACATTTAAAGGTGATGGACTCAACTGCCATATCACTTTGTATGGATAATGAGTTACCAATAATAGTCTTTAACCTTAACGAAGAGGGTAATATAAAGAAAGTTATAACTGGAGAAACCGTCGGTACTATAGTGGGAGGTTAATTATGGAAGCAGTTTATAAAGATGTAAAAGACAAAATGGACAAGGCTATTGGAGGCCTTAAAAATGAATTATCACGTCTTAGAACAGGTAGAGCCACACCAGCTCTTCTAGATGGTGTTAAAGTAGAATATTATGGTGCTCTTACTCCTATCAGTCAGGTTGCCAATGTCTCTGTTCCTGATCCAAAACTTATTGTTGTTCAGCCTTGGGATCAGGGGTCTATAGCCGCTATAGAGAAGGCTATAATAAAAAGTGATCTTGGTCTTAATCCACAGAGCGATGGAAAAATAATCAGAGTACCAATACCTGCTCTTACCGATGAGAGAAGAAAAGAACTTGTTAAACTTGTTAAAAAGTTTGGAGAAGATTGTAAGGTCTCTATAAGAAATATACGTAGACAGGCTAATGACAACCTTAAGGCTGATGAAAAGAGCAAAAAGGTAAGTGAAGACGATAGCCGCAAGGGACAAGAACAGATACAAAAACATACAGACGATTATATCACTCAGATAGATAAGACCTTGGAAGCTAAAGAAAAGGAAATTCTAGGAAGTTGATAGAAAAAAATATTCTTCCAAAGAGCCTTAAGCATATTGCCATAATAATGGATGGTAATGGTCGCTGGGCAAAAAAAAGATCCAAAGAAAGGATCTTTGGTCATCGTAAAGGCAGCGATTCTGTAAGGAATATCTCCACTGTATGTTCAAAGATGGGCTTAGAAGTCCTTTCTTT
>JBAXWW010000106.1:0-5905 GCA_037128215.1 bacterium
AAGGGTTATTTGGAATCTAAAAAAGACCCTAAGGGAGATTTAGTTAGAGCTATCCTCTTTTATGAAGATTTACTCAGGGATAAAAAAAGTGCTAAAGAAGATAAGGAAATAGCGTTAAAGTTTCTTGTTCACATGATTGGTGATGTTCATCAGCCTCTTCATGTTGGCACAAAAAATGATATGGGGGCTAATAAGGTATGGGTAAAATGGTTTGATGAAAGCACCAATCTTCACAAGCTGTGGGATGAAGGTTTAATTGAATTTCAGAAACTTAGTTATACTGAGTATGTATCATTTATAGATAAAATAGGTGAATCCCAACAGAGAGACTGGAATAAGACAAGTTTACTTGATTGGGTCGAAGAAAGTAGAATTATTTCAGATAAATTACATGAGGGGCTTAGGGTGTATAAAAAACATCGCTTAAGTTATACTTATAACTACGAGTATTTGGAGCTTCTAAATGAAAGACTCAAACAGGCTGGAGTGAGATTGGCTTTTTTTCTTAACAATATATTTGATGGCAGGAAAAATGTTGACTCAGATAAAATTAGAGAGACACTTGGATCTGAACCCAATTATGGACTTCCTGGGAGGTCAAAATGATTAAGGGGCTTTTGATTGTTTTTTTGTTTTCCATTTCTACTATAATATTGTGTGAAGAGAACAATTCTTCTGATTTTAAGGATATGCAAGTAGCCTGTACAATAATAAATGGAAAACTTAAAGACGGTGAAAAGTGTGTAAAAATTCAGAAAAAATTTATTGAAGCAAGATGCAAGAAAGGAGATCCTAACGCCTGTAATGTAATGAAAAGGAGGAATTGATTTGATGAAAGCAAATATTGGTTCATTTGACAGACTACTCAGAATAATAGTAGGGGTTATAATTTTAGGCCTTGGATATTATTATAAAAGCTATTGGGGTTTTATAGGGATAATACCAATTATAACAGCGTTAATAAAATGGTGTCCTCTTTATATCCCCTTTAATATTTCAACAAACTGTTTTTCAAGTACAGAAAAAAAATGTTGCTGTAATAAAAAAAAGTGACAAGCTAGCGATTATTATGCTGGTCGTTGTTCTTTATTCATATATCCTATGATCAAACCAGACAAACTGATTTGAACAAAGCAACTTATTATCCATGTAATTATTATGGAAAAAGCTGTTGGCATTACAGCATAAAAACCAAACCCAAAACCAAAGCCATAGCCCAGTCCGTAAAGAACTCCAAGTTTTATTCCAGAACCAACACTCTTTTTAATGAACATATTGTATATGCCAACCAAAGCAATACCGTGAACGATATTAGCTAAATAGATAAGAGACATTCTTGCTCCAGTATCAAGAATTAAAAGAGATTTCATGGGGTCATATACACGAGCGAGAACAAAATTGTTTACAATAAAGTCAGTAATGCAAAGAAAAAAGAAGATTACCAATATGGGCAGTATAATTTTTTTCATAGTTACCTCCTAATTATTAAATAAAATTCTAACACATAACCTTAATAAATCATTGCTTTTGTTAACATATGTCTTGACAAAAAAAGCAAGACATGCTATAATGTAACCATTACAGTAATGTGTGGAGGTACGTAAGATGAATATAAAAAAGATGAATTATTTGTTTTTTCTATTAAGTTTTATTTTAATTTCATCATGCAGTGTTAGTTATAATAAAGAAAAAGCTGTAAGTAGCAGCTCTAATGTTGAAGTTAAAAGTAGTGCCAAGGATATTACGTCATTCACTATTTTAGGAGTAGCAGGCTCTATAAGTGGAAAAACAATTTCTTTAACTCTGCCAGTAGGTAGTATTGTTACAAATCTTATCCCTACAATAGTAGTCTCAGACGGTGCTACTGTAAGCCCTGCAAGTGGAACAGTAAGAGATTTTACAAGTCCTGTAACCTATACAGTTACAGCAGTAGATAGTACAACAGCTACATATGTAGCGACAGTGACAGTGGCTGCTAGAGTGGATACATCAAGTGTTAAAATGATATATGTACCTGGAGCAGGATTAAGTTTTCCAACTATTTTGTATGGTGGATTTGCTGTTGATGGTGGTCTTGCATCAATGGACAAGTCCTACTGGATAAGCGAGACAGAACTTACTTATGAGCTTTGGACTACTGTAATGACGTGGGCTACAGATTCATCACGTGGCTCAAATATTTATAATTTTGCTCACCAAGGATCAAAATATGGATCAGGTAATCAACCTGCAATACGTATGGGGTGGCGAGATGCAATGGTTTTTACTAATGCATTAACAGAGTGGCACAATGCTACAAAAGGAACAAAGTATCTTTGTGTTTATAGAAGTGGTGATGTACCTATACGCGATTCTAGAGAGAGTAATGCGGCACAGTGTGATACTGTAACTCAAGACGTAAATGCTAGTGGTTTTAGGCTTCCTACTTCCAACGAGTGGGAACTTGCAGCAAGATATATAGGAACATCAGAGCCGACTTTAGAGACTCTTAAGAGCGAAGTAAAAACGACAGTCGTAAGTGGAGTCACTTATTATTGGACACCTGGTAATTATGCCAGCGGTGCTATTGCAGATAACACTAATGCAATAGCAACAGGAGAGGTTGCTTGGTATGCTGTTAATTCTCCTATGATTATTCAGCCTGTGAAAGGTAAAAAAGCTAATGCTTTGGGTGTATATGACATGAGTGGTAATGTGAGCGAATGGGTTTTTGATCTGTGCTCTACAGGGATTTGTGGTCCTCTTCCAGCTCGTATAATTCGTGGTGGAATGGTTAATGGTAGTCCTGATTTGAAAGGTTTCTTTGTACAGATAGGCCACATAAATGGTGGTTATCCAGATACTGATGATTATAATGTTACAGGAATGAGACTGGCTAGATCAGATCTTTAATTTTTAAACTTTTACTTTGATCTATCAACGAAGTATAATCTTTCAAGATTATGCTTCGTTGATATTCAACATAATGTTAAATTAACAAGGAGGTCTCTAGATGAAGAAGTTGATCTGTCTTTTCTTTGTTGCAGTTTTAATAATGTTCTCAGCATGTGAAATAAAATATAAAAGTAATGTTAATGATGGTAGTAATGTAAGTAGTATTAGTGGGAATGTAGATATAAATAGTAGCGCAAAGGATATTACAGCTTTTTCTTTTGGATCTACTACAGGTACTATTAATGCACAAAACATAACTGTAACAGTCCCTTGCAGTACGAATGTCACAGCCTTAATGCCTACTATAACTATTACAGGTGCTAGTGTTAATCCTGCAAGTGGAGCTGTCCATGATTTTACAAATCCCACAACTTATACTGTTACCGCTGGGGATAATTCATCAAAGGACTATCTTGTAACTATAACACGTACGTGTGCTCTAAGAGATGTTGGCCCTGCAGGTGGTTTGGTTTTTTATATTGACCCTGCTAATGCAAAATTACTTCCTGTTGGAAAAACATATTTAGAAGCAGCACCAAGTGATCTAAATAATTCAAATTTAATACAATGGTCTAATCTTGTATCAGCTAATAATCCACCAGTAATGATAACAGGAACAGCTGTAGGAACAGGTAGTACAAATACTGCTGCGATTATTGTTCAGCCAGGCCATACAGCTAGTGCTGCAAAGTCATGTAAAGATTTAACAGTTGGAACTTATAGCGATTGGTATTTACCATCAAAAGACGAAATAAATAAAATGTATGTTAACTTAAAAAGTGGTACTGATGAGTACAGTGTAAGTTATACTCCTGTTAACTGTTTAACAGGTCCTTCCTATTGGAGCTCCTCTGAGTCCTATTTAAATGGTGCATGGGGTCTTCATAATAATGGTACGCTTCTTGACTGGGGGTATAAAGGCTACTCATACAGTGTGCGCTGTGCCAGGGCTTTTCAATAATTTTATTCTTTAGTCAATATTGAAAGGGTGGAGTAATAAACTCCACCCTTTTTTATAGTGTTGAAGAGAAACGTTGTATCTAATTACATTTTACTGGAACTCTAGCCTCTGTAGCAATAGCTCTAGGTAATGAATTTGGAGTTTCTAGTTTCATAAGAGTTGCAGTCTGAGGATAACAGGTAACTGATTTAAGCACGTTTATTTTTCCACTATAATTAACAAGAGTCCCACAATTTAAGGTTACCTTTATATTGTCTAACTTTGCACATATTGTAGTATCAAAAATATTAACAGCAGCTTCATCATTATCGGTCTTAAAATAATCGCTATTGCCATTAACGATCTCAATTGTGATCCCTTTAACCGGTCTTCCTTGTAAATCAGTAACAGATCCGCACTTACATCCACTTTTAAAAATATTATATACAGCATAATATTCTACAGCGTTTAGCTTTATGCTAAATAGAGCTAGTGATAAAAACAATAATGGAATAAATTTATTAATATTTTTCATACAACACAAAGTACCATACTAACATCTTTATATCAAATTGGTGTGTAATGATGAAAAAATTGGCGTCCCCAGCGGGAGTCGAACCCGCGTCGCCGCCGTGAAAGGGCGGTGTCCTAGGCCACTAGACGATGGGGACTAGATGAAAAAAATGGTGAGTCGTAGTGGACTCGAACCACTGACCCTCTCCTTAAAAGGGAGATGCTCTACCAACTGAGCTAACGACCCACAAGCCACAGAGTAACTAACAAAGGTAATAAATCATGTCAACATATTAATTCCAGCTGGATTATCTACCTTTTAAATAGTAGATAATTATCTATGCATAATCTTAAAATTGATATGGTTCAAGTGTGTAAAATGATGCATTCCAAGGGCTTTATATGTGCCACTGATGGAAATGTGAGTATCAAGATCTCCAAAGACGCCTATTTGATAACACGAAGCGGCATAAATAAGGGCTTCATGTCTACAAACGACATAGTACTTATAAACAGTGATGGCAAAATTATAGAGGGTACTGAAGGACACAAGGTTTCTACAGAGTGGAGAATGCATTTAAAGGCTTATCAGCTTAGAAAGGACATAGGCTCTGTGATACATGCGCATCCACCATATATTACTGCTTATACGATCGCAGGGAAAAAGATCCCTTCTGATATACTACCAGAGACTATCCTAACTATGGGTAGTATCCCTGTTACTGGTTATTCAACACCAACAAGCCCAGAAAACGCTGATCTTATAGAAGAACACATAAAAAATTATGATGCTATAGTATTAAGTCGACATGGAACTCTTACAGTAGGTGCAGATATCTTTTCAGCTTATAACAAACTTGAAAAACTTGAACATACCGCTATTTCTGGTGTGGCGGCAAGCATACTTGGTGGCTGTAATCCTATTTCTTCAACAGAAATAGAAAAACTCTTTAGAATGGGAAAAGAAATGGGGTTTATATCCAAAGACTGTGAATGTGATTCATTAAAGAAATAGAAGTACTAAAAAAATAGAAGATTAGAACTGATTATCTTTTTTTCATTTAATTCACAGATAACAAGAGAAGGTTTTTCTACAGGTCTGGATCTTTTTGCATTCGCAGAACCTGGATTTATAAGCAGAGTTTTTCCTTCAAAAGATATTATTGGAATATGAGTATGGCCTTTAATTATTATATCAAAGTCTTTGCTGTCTACTTCTTCGTCATGGGATAAGTGAATTTTAAATCCATCTAGAATAATCTCTTCTTCTTTTTTTGTTTTGCTCCTAATATTAAAATCATCAGTGTTCCCATATACTGCAATTGTTTTTGCAATACTTTCAAGTTCAACTAATACATTGCTATTACCTATATCTCCTGCATGCAGGATTATATCAAGACCTTTGAAAAGGTTCAAAGCCTTGTTATCTATAACGCTGTGAGTGTCAGAAATGATTCCAATTTGTGTCATTACCGTTTTCCTTATTTTGTCAATGGCATTTTAACATAGAACATCAAC
>JBAXWW010000107.1:0-5858 GCA_037128215.1 bacterium
CTATTGAGGCTAAAGTAAAGAACTACGACGTTATTATGGCTGGAAGACAGGCTATCGATGGTGATACAGCACAGGTTGGTCCACAGATCGCAGAAAAACTAAATATCCCTCAGATCACATTTGTTACAGAGATTGAAAGTATCAATAATGGATCCATTAAATTATCAAGATTATCGGATGAAGGTACAGAACTTGTAGAATGCAAGACTCCTGTTCTTCTTACTGTTGAGGGTGGCTTTAATACTCCAAGACCTCCAAGAGTAAAACGGATGATAAAGTACATGAACGCTATCTCATCTTTTCAGATGAACGAAGATTGGGTTACCGATGAAGAAGCAACACACATAAAAGAAAGAGGACTTCAAATACCAGTAATAGGTTTTTGCGATATGGTCGTAAACCCTGAATTCATAGGTCTTGCTGGTTCTCCAACTAGAGTAAAAGAAATACACAGTGTAGTTTTTAAATCTATAGAAACAAAAGAATATGAACCAACACAGAACAGCATAAATCAAATGATGAAAGAATTAGTTAGCGAACACATTATAGGGTAGGTGATAGAGTATGAAACACGGAAATGTTGCTGTTTTTATTCAACAGCATAATGGAAAAATAGAGAGTGTTAGTCTTGAACTTTTGGGTAAGGCACTGGATATAGCAAAGGAACTTAAAACAAATGTTTCTGCATATCTTCCTTGCGAGAAAGCTGGAGAAATGCCAAAGACACTTATCTCTTACGGTGCTGACAATGTTTATCTTACAGAGAATGCAGAACTTAAGGACATAAGAAGCCTTCCTTACACCAAGGCAGTTGTAGAGGCTATTAAGAAAGATAATCCATGTATAGTCCTTTTTGGTGCTACAAGGGCAGGAAGAGATATCGCTCCTAGAGTAGCATCCACAATGAAGTCTGGCTTAACAGCGGATTGTACAGAACTTAAAATAGGACCTTACACAGATAACAAAACGCAAAAGGTCTATGAACAGCTTCTATATCAGATACGTCCAGCATTTGGTGGAAACATCATAGCTACGATCATAAATCCTGAACGTCATCCACAGATGGCTACAGTTAGAGAAGGTGTTATGAAAATGAAAACACCTGATGCTTCCAAAAAAGGACAAATAATACCAATAAGCATAACACTGGATAACATAGATCTTGCTACAAAACTTATAAGTAAGGTTATTAAAGAGAAAAAAGTAAATCTAACAGCAGCTAATATAATAGTTTCTGGTGGAATGGGTGTTGGCTCAAAGGAAACCTTTGAGAAGATAAAAGAACTTGCTGATGTTATTGGCGCAGAAGTTGGTGCTTCTCGTGCTGCTGTCGACCAGGGGTGGATAGGTAAGGAACATCAAGTTGGTCAGACAGGTGTTACGGTAAGACCAAAACTTTACATAGCATGCGGAATATCAGGCAGTATCCAACATAAAGCCGGAATGGATCAGGCTCTAAAAATAATAGCAGTAAATAATGATCCTAATGCCCCGATATTTAATTTTGCACATGTAAAAATAGTTGGAGAGCTTAATACGGTGTTACCAATGATCATAGAGTCATACAAAAAATTGGATTCTAATAAGTAGAGGAGCATAACAATGGCTAACTTTTTTGAAGATAATAAAGATATACAGTTTCATCTGGAACAAACTAATCTGGATGATGTTATTAGTAAGCTGGAGAATAATTTTACACAGAGTAAACTCTACGATTATGCTCCAAGGAATCACAAGGAAGCAAGAAGATCATATATAGAAGCATTAAAAGTTGCAGGAGAGATAACAGGTTCTACTGTAGCTGCAAATGCTGAGGGTGTAGACGAAGAGGGTTGTCACTTTAATAATGGTGATGTCCAGTATGCAAGTGGAACAAAGCAGAACATGAGCTTACTGCTTGGTGCTGACCTTGGAGGTATTACACTTCCTCGTCTTTATGGTGGTCTTAATTTTCCGACAACTGTTTCTACTATGATTATAGAAATGGTTTCTCGTGCGGATGCAAGTCTTATGAACCTTATAGGTTTGCAGGATATCGGTGAGACAATTAACGAATTTGCAGATGAAGATATCAAGGCAAAATATCTTCCTATGTTCACAAAGGGAGAAGTTACTGGTGCGATGATACTAACAGAACCTGACGCTGGTTCTGATCTTCAGGCTGTCCAGACAAAGGCAGTCTTGGATGAAAAAACAGGCGAATGGAAATTATATGGTGTTAAACGTTTTATAACTAACGGTTGTGCCGACATTTCTCTTGTTCTTGCCAGAAGTGAAGTTGGTTCTAAAGATGGACGAGGATTGTCCATGTTCCTCATAGAAAAAGACAAGACCGTACAGATAAGAAGAATAGAAAATAAGCACGGGATACACGGCTCCCCAACTTGCGAAATGCAATTTAATGGAACAAAGGCGTTATTGATTGGAAAAAGAAGAATGGGGCTTATCCGTTATGTAATGGCATTAATGAATGGTGCAAGAGTTGCAGTGTCTGCTCAGGGACTTGGTATAGCAGAAGCAGCGTATAGAGAAGCTTTAAAATATGCAAAGGAAAGAGTCCAGTTTGGAAGTCCGATAATAGATTTTCCGGCAGTGTACGACATGCTTACATGGATGAAAGTGCAGGTCGAAGGTGGAAGAGCTATAATGTATGAGACCTGCAAATATGTTGATCTTAAAAAAGTCTACACAGCTCTTAACGAGCATGAACCAGACAATAAGGAATATAAGGACCTTGCAAAAAAATATGGCGCGCTAGCTGCGCTTCTTACTCCTATGTCAAAAGCCTATGCAACAGAAATGTGCAACAGGGTAACTTACGATGCTGTTCAGATTCACGCTGGTACAGGTTTTATGAAGGAATTCCCTGTAGAAAGATTATCAAGGGATGCAAGAATAACAAATATATATGAAGGGACTACACAGCTTCAGGTTATAGCAGCGATAGGTTCGATCCTGAATGGTACATATGAAGAATTGTTGAAAGAAGATTACGACACTATCTCTTTCCCAACTGAACTTCATAATTTAAGGGAAACTCTTTCATCAATGAGGAGCATTCTTAATAAATGTATTAATGTGATTTCTGAATCTAGTACTGATAAAGAATTTATGAACTACTATTCAAGAAATTTAGTCGATATGGCTACAGAACTTTTGATAGGTTACAGATTGTTACAGTTTGGAATACATAATGAGCATAAACGTGAAGTAGCAAAATTATTTATAGAAAAAGCTTTTGCAAATGCACTAAAGCTTTCTGAGCCTGTAATGAAAAAGAATAAGACGGCCATTGACAGCAGAGATATAATACTAGAATTGTAACGGAGGTTTTGTATATGCCTTATATTTCTAAAGACCAAAGACTTGTTGTAGATAAAAAGATAAAGGACCTTGCCCAGGCTGTTCAAGAATGCGGGAAAGAGAACAGAGCTGGAGTCCTTAATTATTCTATAAGCACTCTTTTACATGAGCTTTATGCACTTAAATATTCTGAAGTAAACGAGGCTGTTGGCATGCTAGAATGTACAAAACAGGAATATTATAGAAGAGTAGCAGCTCCATACGAAGACAAGAAGATCAAAGAGAATGGAGACGTTTATTAGTTAGGGACCAGGAGAACAACTTCATAGGAGGTCTTATGAGTTACTTAAAAGCTTTCTTAATCGGAACTATCGTTTTATCAACTGGTGGCTTAACAGCTCAGACTTTAGAACAGTGGAAAAAAGACATATCAAAAGAATTGAGCAATATAAGAATTATGTGCGTTGATAATAAGATTTCCGAGATGAATTCTAAACAGATATACGATTATTTGACGACAAAAAATAACCCGATATTAACCAATGCGGATACTCATAATTATATTTTTAAAGGTATTACGTATTCGTATGAATTTAATTTTGATGTTCAACAAGGTTCAGAGAATAGATATTAAGTAAAAATAACATCCGTAGAACTTGATAAGAAAAAAGAAATAGTACAAAAAACTGTGTACTCAAAGACATTTTATGTAAATCCTATTAGAAAACCTGGAGCAGAATTTAAGGGATATAATCCTGTTTCTCCTCATAACAATATAACACAAGATGAGTATAATAAAATTAACACAATGAAGCTTACGAATCTATATTGCTGGGTTTTTGAAGCTGATCATTGGGGCGTTAAGTAATCTTATTCGTTGTAGTTTAAATATATTGTTCTTAATTTTATAGTCACTTTAAAAACAAAGGAACCTGTTTATACGCAGAAGGTGAAATAACTGTAGTTGTAAAGTTTTGAGCTTACGTGGCAGCAAGAAGCTCGAAACTTATACAAATACATTATTTCAACAATAAGTAAAAACAGGTGACGTATTTTATACATGCAAATTTGACTATAAAATTAAGAACAATATATTTAAACCACAGCTAGTCTTATTGACAAGTTAATGTTCCGCTGGAGGTCTGTGAGCCAGCGTAAGTTACGTTGACAGTCATAGTGCCTGCAGCAATACATTTATAACAACCGCCTCTTCCGTTATACCACTGACCTAGTGCTACTGTACTAGGATATGGGCCCCAAGAAGAGATTGTACTTACTTCCGATGTTGTTCCACAATAAGGATCAAAGCAAACAAAATTAGTTGCTGATCCGGCTATAATTGACCCTGTTTTTGTATTTGGGTCTAATCTAGGGTTTGAACAGCCTCCTACTGGTGTTACGTGAATATTTCCATAATTAGTATTACCAGAATATGTAACCTGGTACTGTCCTAGTCCTACCATACTACAGTTGAATCTTCCTTTTGTTGTTGATGCTGTTATTTGTCCTGAACCACCAAGTACAGCCCAGGAGGAGGAAGATGTCACAGGAGTCGTTCCATATAGAGCTACTACATCAACCGTGTTTCCAACAACACATGTTGCTGGTTCAGGGCTAACTGTAAAAGTGTTGTTTATTTTTACTGTAGCACTTATCGTCTTGTTGCCATAACTTGCAGGTAGAGTTGCTTTTATATCCGTCTGTCCAACAGCGAGGCAATTAAATGAAGCATCCGCATTTGGTGTTGCTAATGATGTTGTATCCGATGTAAAAGAGCATAAAGATGTTATGTCTAGAATATCACTACCCAAGCTAGCATTTACCTTAAATCTATTTGTGTAATATCCTTTGGTACAAGTATTCAAGGTTGGTTCAATGTTAATACATAATCCATTCGTGGCACAAACACCACTGTTTGGACAATCATCATCACTTGCACATCCGCATTTGTCATAAGTGCTGTTACATATAGAAGATGTACAGTCGCTGTTGTTTACACAGGTAGTTCCTAGTGCCTTAAGTTCTGAAGAATAGTTTGTTGTTCTGTCATGTGAAGTTGAAGGTGCGCAAGATAAAAATATTATTGTACAAAAAATAATTGAAACAACTTTTATTAGATTATTCATTCTATACCCCCAGACTTTTTATTTCAATAATAACAGTATAACACATTATTTTATTCTTGTCAAGAACTATTGCCAGGTGATAAAGAGTGTATTTAATCTAAATTATATTTTTCTAATCTGTATCGCATCGACCTAAAAGTTATTCCTAATATTTTTGCAGCGTGTTTTTTTACTCCACCAGTTTTTTTAAGGGCTTTTTGTATTAAATCTTTTTCAAAATCTCCGACTATTTTTTCAAGTTCTATACCTTCATCTGGTATGGATTCAATCTCTGGAAGTTTTGTTGCCTGGAATTTTATGTCTTGGTTTGTTGCTAGAGCTAGATGCGGCGGTAGGTCCTGTAATTTTATTATTTTATTATTACATAGAGCTACAGCTCTTTCTATAATGTTTTCAAGTTCCCTTACATTACCTGGGTAATTATATTTT
>JBAXWW010000108.1:0-5793 GCA_037128215.1 bacterium
AATCTTACTGCATTATTTGGATATAAAAGTAGCAAATACTGGAAGGTCACTAACCCGGATGACCTAACACCATTAAATGGAAAAAACACTAGAGGCCGTCTTGGTTTTATTGGTACTTATATTACTGATCTTATCTCTTTCGCCTTCGTGGCTAATGGGATGCTTGATTCTTTTGTAACCAGCACTACTCCAACTGTAAAAGACAAAGTATTTTCTACACAAGATATCGCTGTACAGTTTGGTATAGCAAAAAGTTTTCTTGAGAGAAAAAACTTTAGGATCGGGGGCACAGGAAAAGCCATTTATAGGGGAAACGTCTCTGGTACTCTAGACTTAGCTCAATTAGAAACTCAGGGTGTTAAACCAGTAGGAAATCCTTTTGCAAATGAAGGATTAGCTTTTGCTATGGATTTAGGAACTCAGTACACATGGTTCGAAGATGAATCAGAGATTAGTGTAGGACTAGCTGCTTTAGATCTTGCTACACCATTTGGTATACAAGCTAAGGTATTTGGAGATGGTAATGTTCGTAGACCTGATATCCTTCCTGCAAGAATAGATTTTGGAATTGGTCTTAAGGTGCCAGATGTCTATAAAGGCCTAACAATAAGAACAAATATAGACGTCATAAAATCAGTAAAAGAAAGAGAAAATAGTTTTCAGGACATGTTGCATATGGGAGTAGAATTTAAATTCCCTCAATTCCTGTCCATAAGGGCAGGTTTAAATCAATTATATTGGACTGCTGGTATAGGTGTTACTTATTGGGTACTTGATGCAAGCTTTGCAACCTATGCTGAGAACACAAGTATATTTGATGGAGCAAGAACCCCATCAAACAGACGCTATGTCTTTCAATTTGGCTTTTATTTCTAATTAAAGAAAGATCATTTAACCATTATTTTAAGATATTTTTTCTTACCTGAACGCAACATTATAATATCTTTTTTAACATCCTCTTTACTCACGTTGCGATCAAAGGCTTCTATCTTTTCATCATTTATATATGCACCACCACCCTGAATTAGACGGCGAGCCTCTGATTTTGATGAGGATAACCCAGACATTACAATAAGGTCTAATATCAATATGCCATTAGAGAGTTCTTTAGATCCCAATTCAAAAGTTGGTACACCCTCTAACATAGAACCGTCACCGCCAAACAAGGCTTTACTTGATGATTGAGCGGCCAAAGCTTCTTTTTCTCCGTGAAGTATTTTTGTGGCTTCAATAGCAAGAATTTCCTTAAGTTTTCTTATGTCCTGATTCTGATTGAAAAGCTTTTCTATCTCGTCTTTTTCCATATAGGTATAACATTGAAAAAATTTATTAACGTCCCTATCATCTATGTTTATCCAATATTGATAATATTCATATGCAGAGGTTTTTCCCTTATCAAGCCAAATAGCGCCCTTTGCTGTTTTACCCATTTTTTCACCAGTAGCTGTCATCATAAGTTCAAAAGTAAAACAATTTACGTCGGAATTATTGATCCTTCTGGCAAGGTCCATGCCCATTATCATATTGCCCCATTGATCAGCACCACCAATCTGTAACATACAGTCATGGTGTTTATTTAGATGAACAAAGTCATACGCCTGTAACAACATGTAGCTAAATTCCAAATAAGTTATGCCTTTTTCTAATCTGCTCTTAACGCAGTCCTGAGTTAGCATTCTGTTTATACTAAAGTGTTTACCTACGTCCCTAAGAAACTCTATAAAATTTAGGTTTTTCAACCAGTCTGCATTGTTAACAAAAAGTGGTTCAGGATCTTTAGGTATTATGTCTCTTATTTGTTGTTCTATGGCTTTAAGATTATTTTTTGTTGACTCCTCGGTAAGCATATTTCTCATTTCTGTTTTTCCACTTGGATCCCCAACCAAACCAGTACCACCACCAAGAACGATTATCGGTCTAATACCTGCCTTTGCCAGTCTTGACACAGTCATCAGAGCATACATGCTGCCCAAATGAAGACTATCTGCAGTTGGATCAAAACCTATATAAAAGCTTTTTCCTATTGGACTTTCCAATAAATCACTAACTGCTTTATAGTCACTGATCTGATATATCGCTCCACGTTCTTTTAAACTATCTAGTTTACTCATAAAAATCTCCAAAGTTTTTATCAATGCCATGAATTTGACTATACTATGCAACAGTTTTTCAAGTCACGCAAGATGTGTGTTTTAATAAAAGCTAAGGATATCTTTTTTATGGGGGTAAGGAAATATGAATAAAAAATTATTGATGATATTTTTGTTAAGCTCTTTTCTTCTGCACTTAGGGTGTGGAACTTCTAGTGTGTCTCCAAATTTTACTGTTTCTCCTGCCAATAAACTTCCCACTGGAGGCTCAGATGCCACAACAATATGGTCCAGTGTTTTACTAACAAATCTAGAGATTTCTAATGCAACTTTAGATCCCATCTTTTCACATAATACTGTTGCTTATACTGCACAAGTCCCAAACGCTGTAAGCGCAATTACCATCAAACCTACAGCAGAAGATCAAGCTGCAACAATAGTCGTAGATGGGCAAACTGTTACGACTGGGCAATATTCAAACCCAATAAATTTAACTGCTGGAGTTCCAAAAACTATAGAGATAAAAATTACATCAAGCCAAGGTGATCAGACAAAAACATATTCTGTCACTGTAACTAGAGAGCCCTCAAACAATGCAAATCTTGCAGACCTTATTATTAACAACGCAACAGTATTGCCTACATTCGATAAAACTAGACTAATTTACTCAGGCATAGTGCCATTCGCTACCACACAGATATCTCTAAGTCCTACAGTGGAAGAATCAGCGGCTACATTAAAAATAAACAACTCTGATATCCTTTCAGGAGACATTGTCCCTGTAGATTTGGTCCCTGGTTATAATATAATAAATATATTAGTAACTGCGCAAAATGGCATTGATGCTAAGACTTACAGCGTTATAATAACTAGAGGTAACAGCGACGCAAACCTTCTTGCTTTGAATGTTGTAGATCTAGCTTTTACTTCAATAGACCTGACTCCCTCTTTTGATCAAGATATAACTACATATGTTGCTCAACTTAATAGTGCCACAAGTGCTATTCGTATAAGTCCATTGGCACCAGATATATATGCAGAGACGACAGTAAATGGTAGCATAATACCATATGGTATGCAGTCCAATAATATAGATATGGTCAGCGGTGTAAATACAATCGTAATCCATGTCACATCATCAGATACAAATACGCAAAAAACTTATACTATTTTGGCAGTTAAACCATAAATAGTTTTTATCTCAACACTATGAAATTATTATGTGTTTAACTATTGTAAAGTTTACAGAGGCCGGCCCCAATATTTCTTTGACAGCTTTAGTAGACTCTTTTTATTTTTTTAACCTTTTCTCGTTATTAAGATGTCTAACTATCGAAAGGTCTTAAAAAAAGAGGAGAGAAAAAATGAAAAAATTAACTATCGTAATCTCTGCACTTCTTTTATCAGCAACAGCTACTGCAACAGATCAAAGTTTTAGCACTAATTTAAAGCTATATAAGCCTATCACTATAACTAAAACACAAGATCTATTATTTCCTGATACAACACTAACTGGCACTGCATTTAACATAGTCGTTATTCCTGGAGGCTCAGGATCTGCAAATTTTAATGCACAAGGTGGAAAGAACAGGACTATAACCAAGTCAGTAGTTGAATCTAGCATAAATATGTCAGCACCTGGAGCCACAGGCACAATAGCTGTAGATACCTTTGCACTAAGTGGACCAACAGCATTTGATTCATTAGGTAATGCAACTGGTATAAAAGTAGGAGCAACAGCACACATACTAGCTAATACTGAGGATGGTAACTACTCAGGAACATCAACTTTAAGAGTTGTATATCAATAAAACAGACAGAAATATCTTTAAGAACTAAGAGACTCTACCAATTTCAAAAGAGAAGCTTTGGTTTCTTCTGGTAGTTTTTCTCTGCCAGCTAGGTTTTCTATATAATTTATTCTCTTTTGTATCTGCCCCATAAAGTCTTCTTTCCATTTATGAGATTCCGGTGTCCCTATATCCGAAGGTGTTCCTAATTCTGAACCTGTAGCATATTCAATTACATCAAGATCAAAAAGTTTTTTAAAGCCTACATTTTTCTTTTCAACCAAAGCTTCAAGTATCCCAAGAGTATCTTTTGGTTGAACCTTTACGTCCATAAAGAAGCCAGTATTCAAAATATAGCACTGAACACCTTTTTCAAATAGTATCTTAAATTTATTGTAATCATCTTTTAATGGATAAGTTCTAAATGGATTTGCATAAGGCTCAAAAACAAGAGCATTCGGATCAACACCCTTTGCAAGTCTTTCTGCTGAAGTTCTCTTTGTAGCAAGAGTAGCCCCAAGAGTAGAAGCTAAGATTGGATTGTTGATCTTAAGAATAGGAGGAATACATGGATCTTTCATTAACCAAAAGATAGCGTTTATCTTCTTTTGTATTTTATCTATTCTATTAGGTGACCATAGTTTACTTTTTACAGCTCTACCATTGCTATTTCTTATGTCTTCAGTTACCAGTATCTTTTCTCCTTTCTTATCTAAAGTAACACCAACGTTTTGTGCAGTAACGATGAATTTATTATCTTCTGCACCTATTTTATAATCCGAAGTTTTATCAAAATAAGCAGGTTCAAGAGCAATAGAATGATGTGTTTCATCATTTATAATAAAAGCATCGTCGTGCAATATAGTGACATTATATTTTCCACCATGTTTAGAATGTGTAAGAGTTGACTTACCGCTTCCAGAAAGACCAAAGAATGCACCTACAAAATTATTACTGTCATATGATTTCATACCAGCATGACATGATGCATAGCCTTTTCTATTAGCTATACCCCAAGCAAGAGTTAGTGTTCCCTTTTTAAATTCACCGAAATATCTCATACCTAGGATAAAAGCAGTGTTCTCTTTTGGAGAGAAAAAAGCCAGGCCATATGGATGTTCTGGATGCGTCCAATCAGGATCAGCAACTATAAAAATATCGTTCTCTGCTATTTTTTTAGATTTTTTATACATCGCAGAATATTTTGGCGTTATTTCCTGAAAATTACACAACCAGGAGAGAACGTTGTTCTCAAAACCTTTTGGTATAAGAAGATTTGCTTTAACCATAAAATCTTCATGAAGCCCTATGTAACATTGAGCATGATACATTTTTTCTTTTCTGCATATTCCATAAACAGCTTCTCTTAACTTTCCGCTATACTCTGTTCTATCAACATTCTCATCACCAAGAATTTTTCTTGCAGCAGCTGTTCTACCAGAAACGTCACCGTCGTTAAAAAGTAAAACATTAGCACCCTTAGGAAAGCCTACTTTCTCTGGCTGATAGATCTTCTGATCCGTTATGATAGTACCTTTATTAGACAGGGCCAATTTATAGGCCTTATTTATTGTATTAACTTTTTCGACGTTACTGGAATAAAAAGCACTCTCTGCTATTACCCTAAATTCCGTTAAAAGTTCTCTATTATCACAAGATTCCGTCATTGAAGTTCTCCTTAGTTATTTTATTTCTATTTTGGAATTAATGATTCTACCTGAGACACATTTATCACAATTATTAAGATTAGTAAGCTTTCCTGTTTTATTAATTATTTTTACATTTCCATTAAGCTCTACACCCTCTAAAATAACCTTTCCTTCTATTTCTAGACTATCAAGGCCTAAAACGCTGGTGTCCTTAAAAGAATCTAGAACATTCTGTACATCACTATAATATTCGTCCTTAAAATC
>JBAXWW010000109.1:0-5780 GCA_037128215.1 bacterium
TTTGAGAAAATATTTTTTTCTAAAGTACAATGCGATACTAACCAGCCCGATTAGAACAGGTACTTCCACTAGTGGGCCAATTACAGCAGTAAAAGCTACGCCACTACCTATTCCAAATGTTGCAATAGCTACTGCTATTGCCAGCTCAAAGTTGTTAGACGCAGCTGTGAAAGACAAAGTAGTTGATTCTTTATAAGTTGCACCAAATCTTTTGCTTAAGAAGAAGGATAATAAAAACATTATAACAAAATAAATTAACAACGGAATTGCTATTCTTATAACATCCATTGGTAGTTGAACTATATTTTTCCCTTTCATAGAGAACATTACTATTATTGTAAACAAAAGAGCTACCAGCGTTATAGGGCTAATTTCTGGGATGAACTTTGTATGATACCAGACTTTATCTTTTATTTTTATGAGCACAAAACGTGTGATCATTCCTGCAAGGAACGGAATACCTAAATAGATAAAAACACTCTTGGCTATTTCAGAAATGGTTATGTTTACTGTTGCACCCTTCAATCCTATCCAGGAGGGTAATACAGTTATAAAAATATAGGCGTAGATAGAAAAGAACAAAACTTGAAAGATAGAATTAAAAGCGACCAATCCAGCACAATATTCTGTGTCGCCCTCAGCTAGATCATTCCATACTATTACCATTGCTATACATCTTGCAAGGCCGATAAGAATCAGTCCAATCATGTAATCCGGCTTGTCGTGTAAAAATGTTATAGCTAGTATGAACATCAAAACAGGGCCTATTATCCAGTTCTGAACAAGGGATAACGTTAAAACTTTGTAATTTGAAAAGACTCTATGTAGTTCTTCATATCTTACTTTTGCTAGAGGAGGGTACATCATTAGTATTAGACCAATAGCGATTGGAACTGATGTTGTCCCAACATTAAATCTGTTTATGAAAGGTACTACTCCAGGAATTAAATATCCCAATGCTACACCAATAAACATTGCCAGAAAGATCCATACCGTTAAATAACGATCTAGAAACTGAAGTTTTTTCATTCTAACAGCAACCTCCTTTTTCACTACAACCACAATTTGGTTCACCACCAAGTATTTTGCTTTTAATTATAGCGTAAGCGCATCCTACACCAGAGTTAACTGTTATAGCTGATACTGGACAGTTCTTTGCACAAGCTCCACACTCAATACATTTATCTTTGCTTATAATTGTAACTTTATTATCTATATTTTTAGCTAGAACTTCTCTTGGACAAACATTTAGACACATCCCACATTTAATGCATTTTTCCTTATCAAGTTCTAGTGTGACTATATTTTTTAGATAAATATCATTCATATTAATGACCTCACAAAATGAAAACAAATAATAATTAATCCAGCACCAGCTGAATATATGAGTGGTTTTATATACATCTCAAGTTCTTTTTGAACACCAGAAGGTGATGTGAACGTCGTACATCCTGTAAAGTTAAAAGCAAGATATGAAGATATTGCACTGAATAATAACAAGCTGCCAATAATACCAAATACACCAAAGTTGTTAAAATATGCAAATAAAATGGACTCTACCAATAAACCAATAAACCATCCTTTAAGTATAAAAGATCTAAAAGGTATATAAGGAAGAAGAATAGGAGTGATAATAAGGCCAGAGAAGACAGAGAACAATAATCCATATAGAAGGGGAGTTGATGTAAAATATAATAAGATCGACACTGGAATTAGATATTTTAATGTCTGAATTATTTCTACTGGAATTAAAATTACTCTATCCCATAGATCAAAGTTAATCTTGCGCATTTCTTTTGTAGCTTTATAACTTGCATTAATGAATTGCTGGATATCTTTACTTTCTACAGGTCCGTAAATTACTGTAAAACCTGTTAGCTTTTTAATTTCAAAAGAAGAGACTCCACTAGCACCAAGCTGAGGAACTATGATATTTTTATGATCTATAATCTTACTCAAATTGAATTTGTTGATACAACGCGCTATTTCTTCTGTGCCAAAAGTTCCCTTTCCAGCTGCACACCATACATTAATCCCTTTAGTGTCTATAACCATAATCCATGCATCAACATTATTTAATGAAGAGCGTAAATAATTAAAGCTCATTAAATAATTAGCACTGACAAAAACAGGAGAGATAGTTGAAGGATTACCTACAGAATATATACCCGTATTTATCGCTGTTTTCTCTCTATTTATTCCCAATCTAAGAGAGAAATGTTTTATTCGATCCGAAAAAGAAAGTTTAGTGCTTGCATGTTGTGTTGTATTTAAAAAAAGATTAGACAGCTTCTTTTTTTCTAGTTGCTTATTGTTTATCAACATTAACAAGAGCCTTTCATAAGCTTTTTAAGTATATTTAGAGTAGCTTTAGCTTCTTTGTTTAGATTAGAGGAAATACGGTAATACATCCAACGCTCTTCCTGTCTGTATTCTACAATCCCGGCGTTGTACATATAGCGTAGATGCCTAGAAACTTTAGACTGGGGTATTTTGAGGCTTTCCATTAAGTGGCAAACACAGAGCTCTTTATTGTCCATCAGTAGCTCTATGATTTTTAGCCTTGTTGGGTCAGATAATGAGGAAAATATTTTACATAGATTTGTGTACATATATATTCGTGTATCCGCTTATACGAATATTGTCAAACAAATTAATCAAAATAGTTTTACCAAGTGATGTTTCTTGATTATATTAAGCGTTATATTAAGGCGTAAAACCAAGAAACTCTATAGTAACAATACCACCATGATTTACTGCATCCCTTTGTACATTGCAGATTGCTTCTGATTGAGAAGTCTCATATGCCGGATGAGAACCAGTACAAAGAGGCGGTGAGACGCTAGAAGTACAATTATCACTTCCATAAGGAAAGACTCCGACTAGTCCTGTATTACTATAAAGAGCTGCGTTTTGAAATGAGCTTATACCTGTATGTGCAGTTCCTGCATTCCATCCGCCACCACCTGATAAGCTGGCTTTTAATAATGAATTAACACCAGCTACGTTACTTATGTCTATTGTCTCTTGCGGGGTTCCTGCTTGAGATTCATTGTTTAAAGAGAATTCAAAGATATTAACGCCGTTAGTAAATCCTGTTGTAGGACAATTAATTGGATTTACGCCAAAAGACAAATTTCCTGAAATGCCCTTGTCTGGGGTATATTCTCGTTCAGTACTAGCTTTTAATATGAAAGATCCCTGTAGTCCACTGTCCGTAATGCCAAAGATACCATTCACATTAGAAACAAATCCGTCGACTTCGCCAAGAGTAAGCCAAACTACAACGTTTTGGGAACTACTGTTCTTAACTTTTAAGGTCGTTTGTGTCGCCACTGGTGTACCACATCCTGCAAAAAGTGTGGCAATAAAAAATAGAGCAAAAAGTTTTTTCCACATTATAATTTGCCTCCTGGTTAGTTTACTTCTTTTAATAAAGCTATCTATGCTTAGTAAACTATATATAACGTCTTTTTACTACCATAGATTTAGTGTACTCCGCTGTTGCCTTGAAACCTTGACTGGTCATTGTTTTTAGTTTAGTCTTATATTATACGCTAATGAATATTTATAAGTTAATAAAGAAGATAAAGTTCAAGGAACCAAAAAAAGAATTTGGTATTTTAAGCATATTAAAATACATGGGGCCTGGATTTTTAGTAACAATAGGTTTTATTGATCCTGGTAATTGGGCCGCTAACATATCAAGTGGTTCCAACTTTGGTTATTCATTATTGTGGGTAATTACGATGTCCACAGTTTTGTTAATAATATTACAACATAACGTAGCTAATTTGGGTATTGCAACTGGACTATGTCTGTCTGAATCAATTGTAAAATATATGCCTAAAACTTTATCTATACCAATATTGAGCTCAGCAATGGTCGCATCTATTGCGACTTCTTTAGCTGAACTTCTAGGTATGGCGTTAGCTCTAACGATGCTGTTTGGTATCCCTTTTAAGCTTGCAACAATATTGTCATGTGTAGTGATATTGTTGATGCTCTTCTATAATTCCTATCAAAAAATAGAAAAATGGATAGTCGCTTTTGTTTCTTTAATAGGAGTATCTTTTATTTATGAATTGAGCCTTGTTGATATAAATTGGGCAGTAGCTTCTAAAAGTATGATTATCCCTTCTATTCCACACGGATCTATAGTCATCATAATGAGCCTTTTAGGGGCAGTAATTATGCCTCATAATCTTTTCTTACACTCAGAGGTTATACAAAGCCGTAGATGGGATCTTGAAAGTAAAAAGACCATAAAAAGACAACTTAAATATGAGTTTTTTGATACTTTGTTTGCGATGGTGATTGGATGGGCTATAAATATTGCTATCATACTTCTTGCTGTGGCTTTGTTTTATAACAAAGGGCTTGTAGTACAGGAAATTAGTGAAGCTGGAGCTTTGCTACAGCCTATACTTGGTAAGAATGCTTTTATTGTTTTTGCCTTGGCGTTTTTCTGTTCAGGTTTTGCTTCTAGCATAACGTCGGGTATGTCAGGTGGCATAATCCTTTCTGGCGCTTTTATGGAGCCATATAATATAAAGGACCTACATACAAAGCTTGGTGTTATTATCAGTCTCGTATGTGCAACTTTTGCGATAATGTTCATTGGTGATCCGTTTAAGGCATTAATATATTCACAAGTAGTTCTTAGTATTCAACTACCAATAACGATATTTTCTCAGATATACATTACCTCTTCTAAAAAAGTTATGAAGGGACACGCTAACTCTTTATTAAATAAGATCATTTTGATATTGATAGGACTTATAGTTAGCTATTTCAACGTAAGATTACTTTTATATATTTTAAATTAATCTTTGATATTTAATAAATGAGGAGATGTAGATGAATTTAAAAGGTAACACAGTTCTAATAACTGGTGGTTCAATGGGCATTGGTCTTGAACTTGCTAAGGAATTTCTTAATTTAGGTAATGAGGTTATAATTTGTGGACGTAGAAAGGACCGTCTTGAAGAAGTTGTCAAAAAAAATCCTGATCTGAAGATTATCGTTTGTGATGTGTCTAATCAGAAAAGCAGAAAAGAACTCTTTGACTGGACCTGTTCTAATTTTAAAAATCTAAATATCCTTATTAATAATGCAGGTGTTCAAAGAGATATTGATTTTACAAATGGCATTGATGAATATCTTTCTGGTGATAATGAAATATTGATAAATTTTGAGGCACCAGTTGTTCTATCTGGACTGTTTATTCCTTTTTTAAAAGATAAGAAAAACTCTGCAATAGTTAATATTACTTCTGGCTTAGGGTTTGTCCCTTCTGCAAAAATGCCTGTATATGGTGCCACAAAGGCCGGGCTGCATGCTTTTTCTATGGCGCTTAGATATCAGCTTTCAAAAACTAATATAAAGATATTTGAGGCGATTCCTCCTGCGCTGGAGACAGAGCTAAACAAAGAGGGTAGGGCCAAACGTGGGCAGTTCTCTTTTGAATTCAGTGTTCCTGGTTTTATATCAACACTAATGGATGCCTTGCAGAATGATATTTATGAGATTGGCTATGGTTATAGCGAGAAGTTTAGAACAGCCTCAAGAGAAGAGCTTGATAAAAGTTTCCAAGTTATGAATAGCAAAATGTAATTTATATTATTGTCATAAAAGACTGATATTACTTTTTACTACTACAGCAACAACATGAACCCTTACATGATGCTACTTTAGCTACAATAAATCCAAACAAAATGTATTGTGCCATATATAGAAAGAACCACTTTACAGCTAGGCTGAGTGGTATTGAATACATC
>JBAXWW010000110.1:0-5753 GCA_037128215.1 bacterium
CAAAAAGAGGAAATGAAATATTTTTTGGATATACAGGCAGAATAGAAAAAGAAAAAGGTGTTTATGTCTTATTAGAGGCTTTTATTGAGGTTGTAAAAACTTTTAATAATTTTAGGTTGTTTTTAGTAGGGGCTGGTAATGAGTCTAACTATATTAACAGTATAATAAAAAAAAAGGGCCTATACGGTAGAATTATTTTATGTGGGTTTTACGAAGGTGATATTTATGATGCATTATCGGCTTTTGATGTTTTTGTCTTTCCATCACTTTGGGAAGGTGTCCCATATGCTATTTTAGATTCAATGAATGCTGGCAATATTATTATATCTACAAATGTTGGTGGTATTCCAGAAGTTATAACTGATGGTGTCGATGGATTTTTAATACCTCCTTGTAATGTAGAAGAGTTGGTAAATTGTATGAAGAGAGTTGGTTGTAACTTAGAAAACTATAGGCTTATGGGGGATAATTCTAAAGAGAAAATAAAAACTAAATATTCTAGTAAGGTATTTAGAAAAAATGTTGAATACGTAATGGTTTCTTTAATAAATTTGTAAAAAGATATTATATGAATGCTTTAAAGGATAAAAAGATTTTGGTAATAGGTGCTAATGGTTTTATAGGTGGACATTTATGCCACAGATTATTTTCCTTATCATACAACGTTAAGACACTGGATCTTTGCTCTTCTAACTATATTGGCGACATCTCTGACAAAAAATTTGTTTTAGATAGTTTACAAGATTTTAATCCTGAGTACATATTCCATCTGGCAGCATTTAAAGAAAGAACGGCCACGATGGATTCTTTTTATGATGCTATAAAAGTTAACCTTATAGGGACCTTGAACATCTTGTCTTCAGCTAAAAACCTTTCTGGCTTGAAAAAGATAGTTGTAATGGGTACGGCTGAGGAGTATGGATTTAATTCAACACCATTTTCTGAGATGCTAAGAGAGAATCCCGTTACAGCCTATTCTTTTTCTAAAGTTTGTTCATCCCATTTATGTTCCTTAATAAATTCAATATATGATCTTCCTGTTTTGGTATTAAGACCCTCTATAGCATATGGACCTGGTCAAAATATAGACATGTTTATCCCTTCTCTAATCAAGAATATTCTCTTGGATAAAACTTTTGATATGACCAGTGGTGAACAAACGAGAGATTTTATATATGTTGATGATTTAGTTACAGCTATGCTAAAGGCGGTAGCTAATAATATGTTAAATAGTGGAATAATAAACATCGGTAGTGGAGAGCCTGTGAAAATAAGGGATTTGGCTCTTAAAATTGAGAATATGTTAAATAAGAGTTCCCTTATTATGCTAGGAGCACGAGATTATAGAAAATTAGAAATCATGGAATATTTTTTAGATAATTCTAAGGCTAAGAAAGTATTAAATTGGCAACCGCTGGTCTCTTTGGAAGAAGGCCTGAAAAAGACTATTGAATATTATAAAAGATGAAGACAAAAATACACTTTCATTCTGATTGTTCCTTTTTTGCAGGTTGCGAAAATATGCTTTCTAATTTTTTCAACAATAAGTCTTTTACAGAAAAATATGACGTTAGTTTTAGTTATAGAAAAACCAGAGAATACGAAGAGGGTTTTAAAAACAGAGTTAATAATAGTCAAATAAACATACTACCTTTAAATTTGCTTAATATCAAAAATTTATATGATTTGTTTTCTAGGTGTCCGATTTGGATACAAAAATTAATTAAGGTTATAATTAATCTATTTATGATTAGGTGTTTTTTTGTATTTTATAACACTATCGTTTTATACAAAATCTTTAAGAAAAAAGGTATTAAGGTCTTGCATATAAACAATGGAGGATATCCTGGTGCATACTCTTGCATGTCAGCAGTATTTGCAGCTAAGCTTGCACACATCAACAATATCGTTTATGTCGTTAACAATATCGCTGTTCCGTATGACAATATAAGTAGAAAACTTGATTATTGCTTTGATAAGTTGGTTTCACAGTACGTTACATTGTTTGTTACAGGATCACTATATGCTGGTAACCAGCTAATGAAAGTTTTGAGAATAGCCGAGAGTAAGGTTGTCAATATACATAATGGAATTGGTTATAGGCCTATTACAGAAGATAAAGCTGTAGTTCTAAAGCGTCTCGGTATAGGTACAAATAAATTGTTGGTAGGTATAGTTGCTATTCATGAACAAAGAAAAGGACATCTTTATTTGTTTGAGGCCATTAAAAAATTAAAAGAAAAGTATGGTAAAAAAACTCCATTATTAGTTGTAGAGGGATGCGGGCCTCTTACTCCTTCTTTAATTGGTTTTGTAAAAGGAAATAACTTGGAAAAAGATATCGTATTTGTTGGAAATGAAAAAAAAGTTTTTAACTTTATGAATGCTATGGATGTAATAGTTTTGCCATCAATATCTAACGAAGATTTTCCAAATGTTGTACTAGAAGCGATGTCTCTAGGTAAAATAATTGTTGCAAGCAAGATAGCTGGTATACCTGAACAAATAGATAACATGAAAAATGGCATAATTGTTGAACCAAGGAATGTTGACGACCTAGTTGAATCACTTGGCAAGATAATTGAAAATATTGATACTTATAAAAAACTTGGTTTAAACGCTAAAGATAAGTTTAATGATAATTTTACTGATAATGTTGCAGTTAATAGATATGATTTACTTTATAAATATATATTGGAAGGTGGTAATGCATGAAAACAGTAATCTTGTGTGGTGGTTTTGGAACAAGGATACGTGATGTTACAGAAGATATTCCTAAACCGATGATTCCGATCGGTGATTTTCCTATCCTTTGGCATATAATGAAGTACTACTCTTGTTTCGATCACAAAGATTTTATTCTATGTCTAGGACATAAAGGTAATGTCGTTAAAGAGTTCTTTTTGAATTATTATAAATACACTCAAGATTTTACTATTAATCTAGGTGATCACAATAATGTTAAATTTCATGGTGGTAGCGACTTAGTTGATTGGAACGTTACATTGGCAGAAACTGGATTAAAAGCCATGACTGGAGCAAGGGTCCAAAAGATTAAGAAATATGTAGTTAAAGATGACGTCTTTATGCTCACGTATGGTGATGGTGTTGGTAATGTAGATCTAAAAAAACTTTATGAGTTCCATAAGAGTCATGGAAAAATAATGACAGTTACCGGTGTTAGGCCTCCAGGAAGATTTGGGGAAATAGCAATAGACAGCAAAGGTAGTGTTATAGAATTTAACGAGAAACCACAAACAACTTCTGGACTTATCAATGGTGGTTTCTTTATTTGTAATAAAGAAATTTTCAATTATTTAGACGATAGCGAAGATCTTGTTTTTGAAAAAGGACCGATGAACAATCTTGTTAATGATAATCAAATGATGTTGTTCGAACATGATGGCTTTTGGCAGCCGATGGATACTTATAGGGAATATAGTTTGTTAAATAATTTATATAACAAAGGAGAGGCTCCATGGGCAATATGGAAATAAACAAATTGTTATTTGTATTCAAAGGCAAAAAAGTTTTAGTTACAGGAGACACTGGTTTTAAAGGCTCATGGTTATCTTTTTGGTTAAATCATATCGGTGCAGATGTTATGGGTTATTCTTTACCACCAAAAGAAGAGCTTTGTGCTTACAATTTATTGAATTTATCAAAGACAATAAAACATGTTGATGGTGACATAAGAGATTTAAAACATATGAAGGCTGAGATTCAAAAATTCAGTCCAGAATTTATTTTTCATTTAGCTGCCCAAGCAATAGTCAGAGATTCTTATGATGATCCAAAGTATACATATGAAACAAACGTTATTGGCTCAGTTAACCTTTTAGAAACAATAAGGGAAACTCCTTCTGTTCGTTCTGTAATCTATGTTACTTCAGATAAATGTTATAAGAACAAAGAGTGGATCTGGGGGTATAGAGAATCTGATGAGCTAGGCGGACATGATCCATATAGTTCCTCTAAAGCTTGTGCAGAATTAGTTTTTTCTTCTTATTTCGATTCTTTCTTTAGTAAGCAGATAAGTAAAATAGGTATAGCAAGCGTAAGGGCAGGTAACGTTATAGGTGGAGGGGATTTTTCTAAAGATAGGATCGTACCTGATTGTATAAAGTCCTTAAAAGAAAAGAAATCAATTATGGTAAGAAATCCAAAAGCGACAAGGCCATGGCAGCATGTGCTGGAACCTCTTGGGGGTTATTTGGTATTAGCCTCTAATTTGTACAACGCCCCTTCTGAGTTTTCTGGGACATCTTGGAATTTTGGTCCCAATACTTCATCTACCAAAACTGTTGGTGACCTAGCGAAAGCGATAATAAAAAGGTGGGGCAGCGGAGATATTTGTACTCCACAAAATATTGATCAGCCTCATGAGGCCGGTTTATTACAAGTAAATTGTGATAAAGCAAAGTTGTTGATTGATTGGAATCCAAAATGGAATTTTGATAAAACAATTTTTGAAACAGTCGACTGGTATAAGTTTGTAGTTGATGGTGGAAATGCAACAGAGATAACAAACAGACAAATTAAAGAATATACGGAGGAAAACTAAATGATAGATGGCGTAATAATAACTCCACTAAAGCAGATTTTAGATGAGAGAGGAAAAATAATGCATATGCTTAAGAGCAGTGATTCTCTCTTTAAAAGTTTTGGTGAAATATATTTTTCTTGCATATATCCTGGAGCAATAAAAGGATGGCATATACATAAAAAGATGATCCTGAATTACGCTGTTCCTCATGGGACAATTAAGTTCGTTCTATATGATGATAGACCACAAAGCCCTACAAAAGGTGAGTTACAGGAAATGTTTTTAGGGCCAGATAGCTATAATTTAATTACTGTGCCTCCGATGGTTTGGAATGGGTTCAAAGGCATAGGGACAGAGCTGGCAATAGTAGCTAACTGTAGCAGTATTCAACATGATTCAACAGAAATAGAGAGATTAGATCCTTTTGATAAAAAGATTCCCTATAACTGGGAGATAAAACATAGATGACACAAACTGTTCTTATAACTGGTGGCTTAGGATATGTAGGTGGCAGAATAACTAAATTCCTGTCTGAGAATAGTGACAGCAATTTAATTATTGCAGATATAGGCAAAAATGTTCCTGATCCTACTTGGTTAAAAAAAGGTAAGATAGTCAATCTAGACCTATGTTCTGAAAAATTAGATGATATTTGTAAGGGTGTTGATTGTATAATTCATTTGGCGGCTACTAATGAGATAGAGAGTGGAGAGAATCCTGAGAAAGCCTTATTGGTAAATGGTATGGGTTCACTAAAATTACTACGTTCGGCAGAAAAAAATAAAGTTAAAAGATTTTTGTATTTTTCTACAGCACACGTCTATAAAAGTCCTTTGAGCGGTACAATAGACGAGGTAATGCTTACTAGACCAGGGCACCCTTATGCAATAACTCATAAAGTAGCAGAAGACTTTATTTTGGCTTCTCATGATAGAAGGAACATAGATGGAATTATAATAAGAATGTCTAATAGCTTCGGTGCTCCAGTTAATCCAGAAGTTAACAGATGGACATTGTTAGTTAATGACCTTTGTAGGCAAGTTGTTGCTACTAAAAAACTTACACTGAAATCATCTGGAACACAGGAGAGGGATTTTGTTACATTAGAAGATGTGTGTAGAGCGGTACTACATCTTTTATATTTACCAAGCGACAAAATAGGCGATGGTATTTTTAACTTAGGTGGAGAAAAATCGCTGAGCATTAT
>JBAXWW010000111.1:0-5707 GCA_037128215.1 bacterium
AAAACTATGTTCTGGTATAGAAAGCCTGTAAGATTTTTCTTCTGTTATTTTCCACCTATAGGTCATCGTTATGGCTATATAGATGCCCAAAGAGACCAAAATTATAGTACCAATCCATTTAATCGCTGAATGCTTCATATCTTTAGGGTTTTTACTACCTATAGGACAAAAACTCAACCTTTTATAAAAAGTATTTTAACCTTTTTAGCACCCCGCGTTGTCAAAGTTGCAAAAGGGACACAAAAGAGGGGAGGAAGCCATGAATACCAAGCAGGATACAGTAGTTCAAAAAAGGAAACAGGAAATAATAACAAAGGAATTTTGTTGTTCAATCTGTGGTAGTAAGTTGGAATTCACTCACTTTATTGATTATGACACAAAAAAAGTTAAAGAAAGCGCAACATGTAATGAGTGTGGAGTAAGGTTTCAGACAAGAGACTTTAATCTTAATTAAGAATACAAGGGCCTAGAGCACCCGTGTAGATATTCCCTTCCTTAAATAACTTGAAAACTAAGAGCTCCGTTGAAAAACGGGGCTCTTAGTTTTTAAACCCCTTCTGCCTTACTTGCCTATGATAGCTTATAACAAAACGATGAGCCTCATCCCTTATCATCTTTATAAAGTTCAAAAGATCCTTACTTGGTTCAAGAACACTAATATATCCATCCTCTAAATAATATAATTTATCTATAGAGAGCCCTTTACTAGTACTTTTATCCTTTGCTATAGAAATAAGACGATAAGTCTTTAATGAAAGAGTTTTTAATATGCTAGCTACAGCATTTAATTGAGTTTTTCCTCCATCTAGTATTATAAGGTCTGGTAGAGGCTCTTCATTAATTTTTTCAATTCTTCTTAGAAAGACCTCCTGCATAGTTTTTAGATCATCGCCTTTATAATCTCCCTTTATCTTATATTTTCTATATTCATCTTTTGCCGGTACACCATCTAAAAAATAGACCTTTGCACCTACAGTAAACTGTCCAGATGTGTTAGACATATCATAACATTCTATCGTTCGTATTGAATTAGCAGGTACACCTAATAACTTGCATAACTCAGAAGATGAATTACTCCATCTACTTTTCTTTGTGTTCATCATTCTTATATATTCATCAAGATTGCCCTCACCTATTCTTCTTATTCTTTTTATCTCTGGGCCAGTCTTAGAACTAAGTTGTACTTTTTTATTAGTGGAAAGTGTTTTTATTAAAGCAATAACGGCAGCATCTTTAATTTCAAAAGGAACACTGATAAGGTCCGGCAGCATGTTCTTTGAATAATGTTCTACAAGTAGCCTGTTCATAGCCTCTTCATCAGTACCATTACCTTGAACAACAACATTTGTTTGTCCTAAGAGAAGCCCACTACGTATTAAGAGGATATTAAAGACATGTATGTTCTCGTTCTTCTTAAAAGTTATAAGATCGATATCCCTTGTATCTCCTGACATCACAACAGCTTGCCTACTATATAGAATATCCAAAATCTTAATCCTTTCTCTTATCCTTGCAGCCTCTTCAAAATCTAGATTATCAGAAGCAAGCAACATTTCTTTTTCAAGTTCCTCTATTACTGAAGTAATCTTACCTTTGAGTACTTTTAGCACTCCATCGACTAAACCCATATAGTCTTTTTTCTCTATATACCCTTGACATGGTGCCAAACAAGTATGTATCTGATAATTAAGACAGGGTCGTTTAGCACTCTTTAAAATATTATCCGAGCATTTTCTTAGAGGAAAAGCCTTGTTTATAACACTTATAAGAGACCGTAATCCTCTAGCGCTGACGTAAGGCCCAAAATAAGTAGCACCATCATTAGTAAACTTTCTAACTATCTCCAACATAGGCTATTCTTTTTTTACATCTATTTTTATGTATGGGTATGCCTTGTCATCTTTTAACTGTATGTTGTACCTTGGTTTATATTTTTTTACTAAATTGGATTCTAATATTAGAGCCTCTAATTCGTTATTAGTTCTCATTATTTCCAAGTCACATATGTTAGAAACCAAGAGTCTTAGTTTAGGATCACTGGACTTATAATACTGTATATAGTGCTTAAGCCTATCTCTTAATTTTATAGCTTTACCCACATATATTACCAAGCCTTCAGCGTTCTTGAAAATATATACGCCTGGACTTTGAGGGGCATCTTTGATTAATTCTTTTACTCTATCTTCCATTGTTGACAACTATAATACGTCTAATAGAATACATCCAGTTTTGATTAAGAAAGGAGGTATCAATGGATTACAAAAAACATATAAGAGAAGTTCCTGATTTTCCAAAAAAAGGAATCTTATTTTATGACATTACGACGTTATTAATGAACCCTGAAGTCTTCAACACAATGATAGATGATATGGCTAAAAGAGTAAGTGACATTAAAATAGACAAAATAGCTGCAATAGAATCTAGAGGTTTTATATTTGGAGCTCCTCTGGCTGCTAAACTAGGAAAACCTTTCGTACCAGTAAGAAAGCCTGGAAAATTACCATATAAAACAATAAGGTTTGACTATACCCTTGAATACGGCACAGATGCTGTAGAAATGCATTCAGATGCTGTAAATATAGGAGACAGAGTCCTCTTAGTAGATGATCTTCTTGCAACTGGTGGTACTATAGAAGCAGCGGCTAATCTTGTAAAAAAATGTGGTGGTTCTATTGCTGGTTTTGTTTTTGCCATAGAGCTTGAATTCCTTAAAGGAAAACAAAGGCTTAATGATTCTAGGATTGAATCGATAATAAAATATTGACATATATGGTCTGTTTTGGTATAATTCAATAAGAGGTTGCCGATGCGTTATTCATTATACTTTAGCGGCTTGTTAAGCATAATCATATTAGCGGCCTGCTCTTCCTCTAGTAGTTCAAAAGCTAAAGGTTCTGGTTCATCTTTGCTTTGTACAGATGAAGCCTGTGTAAAAAGCGTTTGTCCAAGTTATTCATCTCAAACAAATTCATCAACAGATAATAACATTTGTAAGATAGTCGGAGCTTGTGAAATACCAAACATGCCTCTTACATTTCAAAACTTAATACCAGTAAATGGTGCTCTTGCATGCGGTCCGACATCGATGCATATGGCTTTAGACAGTTTGATACTTAACTCAAGCCCAGTACTCTCTAGCTGGATCAATACTTATTCAAATTTAAGCACCACAAGTGCTGTAACCGGTTGTTCATCGTCTGATATGACCTGTAAAAAAGTCGTAACGGTTGGTAATAAATTAATAAATGGTTCTTGGTATCAAAATGGAAGACCTGTCTCTGAAGTAGAAGTTTCTAGCTTGTTTGAAACAGTTAAAGCAGAAATAAGTTATCCATTATCTAACCCTGCAAAAAACTCTGAATCTTTTAAAACCAGTGTATATCCAAATGATATCAAACAGTGTGATTTTGTAGCAGGCTCACATGCAGTATCTAATTCACAAATATGGAATAACGTACTCTTGTATCTAACATACGAGGAAATCGTTGAAGGAAGTTCAACTTATTCCGGCGTTCCGTTAATTGATATAAGATTCAAGCCTTCAGACAGCGGTCATTTTATAGCTATGAATGGATATAATACGACTACAAGCAGTGTTTTGTATAAGTTCCACTGCCCTATATATGGTATCAAATGGTACTCGATGAAAAATGTAATACTGAACCAGCCCTCCTGCGTACTTTACAATGGCACGGCCTGCACACAGTATATTAGAGTTACACAGCTACCCCAAGGGTTTGAAGACAATAATGCAAGTAATTCCTTCACGTATCTTCTTGAGACTGCGGGAGAAGAAGTTTCTCAAAATTATGTGTATAAAATCATAGCCGGCATCTCTGGTGTAAAGTAAAATATAAACTGTAATGAAAAAACTAATTGTTATATTACTTACAATACTTGTTCTTCTCTCGATATACACACTTTTTTATAGACCAAAAGGAGAATTCGTATCTAAAAATTCACAAAACATAAATCTCAAAGAAGGTAAACCAGTCGCTGTTACTGAAACAAGCGCAACAAAGCCAAATGAAGAAGTCCTAAATAATGATGAAGAGCAAAAAAAGGAAAATCTAAAAAAAGAACGAATAAAGAACATACAGGAGTCATTCTCTAATACTAAGACAGGACAAAGAGTCGTAAGGATGTTGGAGCTGATCAGATACCTAGACAGTCCTAACACAGATAAAGGTAAGGAAGCATGGGATAACATGCAAAAACTTAAAGAAGACCCAATTGAAACCTTCAACGAAATAAAACAAGGGACACCAAATCTATCAGTAGAGAATGAAACAAGACGACAATTCTTAATACAATTTGCTAGTAATTTAGATGTATCAAAAGATGATAAACTTGTTTTCTTAGACAGAGAATTCAAAAATTCGGTAAGATACTCTACTGAAAGTGATAATATTCAAGCTAACCTTACTCCGTCTATAATCCTAGAAACATATATAAGAATTTCAGGGAATAATGAATTTGCAGAAAAACTATTAACAGACATGCTGCCTGAGGCACCAGTTCACGTACAAAAGACATTATTGAGTTCATATAACAAGATCAATCCTAAAAAAACAGATGAACTTATAAAACAATACGGCTTCAAAACAAATTAGTATCAATTACCAGTGACTCGGACGCTAACACATTTTCTGGTCTTTTTATTAAAGGTCTTAGAAAAAACTTCTTTTATATCTGCAATGGTAAGAGATTCTATTTCTGCTGCTAGTTTATTTCCGTACATCTGATCACCTTTGAGTGTTGCCGTTAAGACGACTTCAGACATCCACTCCTCAAGAGTCCTGTTCGTTTTTTTGATCTTGTTTATTAGAGCTTTTTTATTATTACATAATTGTTCTTCAGATATCTTATCCAGATCAGCGAGGAACATTAAAAGAGCCTTGTCAGCTTCTTCTGCGATCTTTTGAGGGTTGTATTTATCAGAGAGTACAGAGAAAGACAGCCCTAGTACTTCCTCAAAAAAATCAAGTCTTGTTTCTACAACATAAGCAATCTGTTTTTTATTCCTCATATAATTAAAAAAGAATGGCTCCAACATTACAGAGCCTAGTTGAATTATAGCACTCAGTTTTATTGAACGTTGACCAAATTCAAAAAAAGAAGCCCAGCAGTTATCTGTAGAATCTATTTTTAGAGCACATTCATATGTCTCTCCTTCATTTAAATTTATTATTTGATCTTTAGGCAGCATCAATTCTGGCAGACTTGAGGCTTTCAGTGACTCAAATATAAAATCTTTTATTTTTATTAGTTTAACTGGACTGATATTCCCGTAAGAATGGCTTTCTATATAAATTTTCTTATATATGTTCAGAACAAAAGAGTTTATCACTGCCAAAGTGATAGCAGGCAGATCATCTATATACTTAGAAAAATGTATGTTTTTTGCATGTAGAAGATTACTCTTTTGATACATCGCAAGGTCATAAGAAGAACCGTTTAACAGGTTACTATAATCTGCCAAAAGATCTGCCTTTATATCATTCAACAAGGCTGAATCTCTAAAAACAGTCACGAGTCCTTTTATTACTGTTTCTAACAAATCATTGATTTTATCTGAATAGCCTACAAAAAATAGAGAGATACCTCTATCATCTCTTTCTACACCAAAAGAAAAGCCAGCTTCTCCAGCCATGTCTGAAACATCTGTAAGTGTTGCCTCTACAAGCATAGTATAAATAACAGAGAG
>JBAXWW010000112.1:0-5671 GCA_037128215.1 bacterium
TGGAGCTGGTTTGGATGATCATATCCATTACCACATAGTTCCAAGATGGAATGGTGATACTAATTTTATGCCAGTATTTACTGATATTAAGGTTATTTCTGAGCATATTATCGTGAGTTATGAGAGAATTTTAAAAGGGTTTATGGAGGTGTGTAAATGAGAACATTTGGATTAATACTATATTTTATCTTTTTAACTGTAATAATCACCTTTGCAGTTTTCTTTGCAAAATATAATGCTTACTTTGTTAATATTGGCTTTTTGGGCATGTATATCCCGCCAGCACCTTTATGGGTAATTGTCTTTATTTCTTTCGCTTTGGGCTTTGTTGCTTCTGCACTTATGTTTTCTTGGAAACTTATAAGACTTTCTATTTCTAGGAAAAAATATATGAAATCATATGAAAACATAAAGAGTCTACTTGAACAAAAAATAAAGGATCTAAAAATAGGCGACGAGGAATAGGTGCTTTTATTACTTTTTCCACTTTTTCTATCATCCTTGTTTTCTATTGATGATAGGGAATGTCCTCAAATAGATAAGGATTATATCATTGGTAATTATGCACCCTGTTCCTCAAGCGTGGAAGGCAATGACTCTATTCGTTGTAAATATATTAAAGCAATGTGTAATATTGCGGAATCATCATATGATAAAGCTAGGTATGATCTTTCTTTAATAAGCGCGGATGTTGCAGATGGTAAATTTGATGAGTTCAATGGTTTAGCTCTTACAAGCCTTGCAGAAATTGCCTTCTTACAGGGAGATTATAAAAGAGGTAAAACGCTCGCATCAGCTGTCAATGAAGTTCTTATAAAAAAACTGCCTTCATCTTATCCATATGCAATCAGTGAGGTGCTTTTAGCCAAATCTTATTTTGATTCTAAAAATATTCCTGAAGCAAATAAAAAAATAGAATCAATGAAGGTGTCCAAAATAGATACAATATTATTTTCTTCCTTGGATCCTTGGAAATAATGATGTCTAACGATAACAACAACTTTCCTTCAAAAGAACGACAACTAGCCTTAGATATCTTGTACAGCTCTCTTAAAGGGAAAAAAATAGATATAGCTTTTGAGGAAATTTCTTCGATATTTGTAAATGATCCTAAAGTAAGGCTCAATCAAGTATATAACCTTGTATATGGAGTAGCCAGAAGACACTTTGCAATAAGCGCTTATATTGATA
The DNA here is from genome assembly GCA_037128215.1 of bacterium. Classification (GTDB taxonomy): domain Bacteria; phylum Bdellovibrionota; class JAFGOL01; order JAFGOL01; family JAFGOL01; genus JAPLFT01. The sequence continues at coordinate 1,192 of JBAXWW010000112.1, forward strand.
CAAAAATAAAAAACCCTCTTCCAGAAAAAGCAAATTTAATTATTGAGATTGCCATATATGAGCTGGCTTACAATAAATCCTCTAAAAATTATGCAGTAATCAGTGATGCCCTAAAACTTGCTGATTTCTTAAAATTAACAAGATTTAAGCCTGTTATAAACGCTGTAATTAGAAGATTTGATGATGATATAGAGAATGGAATCAAGCTTATTTTATCCCAAAAGCAGGTACCAGAACATATTTTTAAAGAGATCAATAAAACATTTAAAGAAGAGTCTTTAAGGGTCATGGATAATTTTCTTGGAACATCACCTTTATTCTTGAGTGTTAATACCATTCTAACAAATAAAGAAGATCTGTATGCCAAATTCAAGGAAGTGGGCATCGACTCAGAAATAATCAATTCTCACGGTTGTTCTGCCATAAAAACTTCAGATAGCCGCATTTTTGGAACTAAAGAATTTCAAGAAGGTTTTTTTATAATCCAGGATTTATCATCACAAATAGCAGTAAAGCTCTTAAAACCTTACAGTGGAATGAAAATGCTTGATGTATGCTCTGCACCAGGTGGTAAGGCAATAAGCGCAGCTATACAAGCTCAGGACAATGCAGATATTACAGCTATTGACATATCTACGAGTCGTCTATTTAAAGTTCATGAAAATATTAATAGAATGAATATTAAATCGATTAATGTGTTGATTGCTGATTTTATGGAAAAAGAATTTGAATCAGAAATTTTTGATAGAATATTCATCGATCCTCCATGTAGTTCTTTAGGAGTTATGGGTAGACATCCGGATGTTCTGTGGAAAAAAACAGAAAAGACAATAAAAGATTTATCAGTAATCCAGCTAAAGCTATTACTTCGTTCTATGGAGTTATTAAAAAAAGGAGGGAGGCTGGTTTATTCTGTTTGTACCTTTACACAAGCAGAAACTGCTGATGTAATTAATCAAGCGTTGTCTATAAATAAAGGCTTTCAAAAAGCAGAAGAGTTTATTTATACAATACCAAATGAACTAGGAATGGATGGCCTTTTTATATCAGTGCTGGAGAAGAAATAATGGATCTTTATAAAGACAAGGACAAACTAGTTGAGCTTCTAGAAAAAAAACTACAGGAAAAAGAAGCTGAACTAAGTGATCTTTATTCATTGCTAGAAAGGCTTAACTCATATGTTAATAATTTAATAGGTGATACAGAAGCAGGAATAAGATCTGCGATGTCACTGCATAGAAAATTTGCCACAAAAAAACTTCCTAATATCAACGATATAACCTTTGCGTCTAGATACTTGATCTCTACCTCTGAAATTAATAGTTATTTTGACTTTTTTGCCTTGCCTGATGAGGATGGAGCTGGTCTGGTTGTCTGTGATGCAAGTGGTTATGGTGTTTCTGCGATGCTTATGAGTATAGTTATGAGCCTGATAGAAACACCAACGATAAAATCTACTAAAACATTTATGGAAACAGCTTTTAAGGATATTAACCAATATTTGGAAAAAGATAACGGTCTAACTTTTAATCCCAAGGGCAAAAGTGCTGCGATGATTTACCTCACTATACAGAAAAAAGGTTTATTATTAAAATATTCGTCTGTAGGAATGCCTGGAATAATTATTTCAAGGGGCAAAGCAAGAGAACATATTGCTAATATTGAAGGTAATTTAATAGGAAATGAGAGTTCTAAACCCTTTGAAATCTTAGAGGGAACGTATAAATTACAGCCCGGAGACAGGATAATAATACCAAATAATAGCCTAATAAACTCTTTGGATGCACGGGATAGTAAGTTTGGAATAGATGGTCTTATGAGAGGTTTGAATAATTCAGAACACCTACCAATAGCTGATGTTATAAATAATATAGGCTTTGAATTAGATTCCTTCATAGAGAGTAATCGCTCCAGATTACCGGGAGATGTAGCTCTTGCCGGTATTGAACTTGAAAGAAAAATGCTATATGTCCTATAGGTCTCTTTTTAGGACGGAAATCTGACACATTAAAGTCTCTTATCAATAAAAGGCTGTTTGCCTTTATATACTCCTGTTATACTTATAAGTGGATATGTCTAAATGTTCTAATTGTGGAAAAAATACAAAAGCACTTGTCTCATACGGAGATATGATTCTCTGTAATGAGTGCTCTTATAATTATGAGCTTGAGGGCAAGAAAAACATCAACGGAAAATGGTTAATTAGAACGACTGATAGCAAGATACTTGGTCCATACGACTATGATTTTTTACACAAATTAATAAGTGACAAGAAAGTCGTCTTTTTAGATGAAGTATCTCTGGATGGTGATGATTGGACACTTATAAAAAATATTGATCTTTTTAAGGGTATTGCCTTACATTCGTCGTATGATCTTAATGAGTCGACCGTAGATGTTGATCTGAATAAAATAAACGCAGAGAAAGTGAAAAATGAATCAAATAATAAAAAACATGTCGCTCGTCCTCCTCTTTTTAAACATTTAAAAGACAAAACAAAAGAAGCTAAAAAACTGTTTTGGTCAAAAGAAAGACGAATATCTTTTGTGATAATATTAATTGTTCCTGTTTTATCACTAGCGCTTTATTCTCTTTTTGGAAAGAAACAAGACAAGAACTCTGATGCTTTCAGCTCATATTCTTCTGGTACAGATACATTTAATAAATATTATATAGAAGGAAGAGAACTGGAGGAAGGAGGGTTGTTTAAAGATGCTGAAAAGGACTACGATAAAGTACTCTCTATAAATAAAACCCATTCTGGCGCAATGATAAGAAAAGCAGCTATAGACTTTATTGTTAATGAACAGACAAGTTCTGCTTCTAAAGATCTTGAAAAACTTTACAGTGATATAAATATTGGAAAGATAACTGATCAGGAAGAGCAGACTGATATAAAAACGTTTTTGGGTATACTTGAATCAAAAAAAGCTAATAATCAATCTGCTATTGGGTACTTCAATCAGGCTCTAGCTATTAAACCAACGAATGCATATCTCTACTATAATATAGGTATGGTCCTATTTAAGCAGGGCAGTTATCTTGAATCTTCAGAATACTTTAAGAATGCTCAAAAACTATCACCAATGTTCACAGATGCAATGATCTACGAGGGCCTTTCCCTGATAAAGCTAAATAAATATAAAGAAGCATCTAAGATTTTTATAAATGGAGTCGTGCAAAATCCAAACATAAGACAGTTTTATACTCTCGGAGCATACTCTATATTTAAGACGCTAGGTGCTGAAAAAAGCATTGACCTTTTAAAAAGGATGGCTTCAATAGACCCATACTATACTCAGAAAATTTTTACACCTCTGTGTCAGATAAAGCATGATAATACAATTCAGGATGAGATAAGTCTTATGCTCGATATGATTAAAGATTTTAACGATTCACAACGTGCACAGGCCAATTCGTTCTTGGCTTTACTTTATACGATGGATGCCAATTATGATAATCCTCTTAAATTATTGTCTATAGTAAATACAGAGAAGAGCTCTGTGGCACAGCTTATACTAGGTATAATCGCCTATAATCAGGGTAAATATGACGATGCAGACAAGAAATTTGCTAAGGCTCTTGAACTGGATTACTCAAGCAATATCGCCCACATATATGCTGGACAAATAGCTCTTAAAAAAGATGACATGGGACAAGCAAAGAACCATTTTACAAAGGCACAGGCTATTAATGAACAGACATCGCTGTATGCAATAACACTTCTGGGAGATATTAATATTTCGATAGGTGAGTCTAACCAGGCGATGGTATTATGGAAAAAAGTCCTTTCTTATGACTCACATTATATTCCTGCATGGGAGAGGGTTTTAGAACTTAATAAAAGGCTTAACAAGAACCATTAATCCTTTCCTATACCGTAATTTTTCATCCTTGATTCTAAAATACGTCTGGTAGTTCCTAGTAAGTTTGCAAGTTCAGTATTTGATAGTGAACTATGAAGTTTTAATGCTTCTTTTATTACGTCTTCTTCTAGTTTTTTTGTAATGTCTTCAATTTGAATAAAACCATTTTCTATTAATATCTTTTTACCTGGACCGACTTCTTCTGAAGATATTTCATGTTTAGGGAGGTGTATTTCATTTGCCCTAATAACATTACCCTTTGAAACGATAAGAGCTCTTTCTATAATATTAGAAAGTTCCCTTATATTTCCAGGATAATCATAAGATAATAACTTATCCATAGCGTCTGGACTTATTTGTTTTGGCTTAATACCAAAATCAGAACATTTAGTATTTATAAATAAATTAACAAGCTCAGGAAGGTCTTCTTTTCTTTCTCTTAGTGGTGGAATTGAAATTTGAATTACGTCTAATCTATAGTATAGATCTTCTCTAAATTTACCTTCTTTTATAAGTGACTGTAAGTCTTTATTAGTAGCTGCTATTATCTTTGAAGAAAAGCTGATTTGCTCAAGTCCTCCCAATCTTTCAAATTTTCTCTCTTCAAGAACTCT
>JBAXWW010000113.1:0-5608 GCA_037128215.1 bacterium
CATCCGTCCTTATCTTAGCCAATGGTCTTTGAGAACCTGTAAAGATAACCGGTTTTTCTGTCCCTTTCATTATAAAGCTCAAGGCAGTCGCAGAATAAGACATTGTGTCAGTCCCATGGATGACGACAAAACCATCATATTTAGTGTAGTTATCTTGTATAGTCTTTCCTATATTTTCCCAGTGGGCCCACGAGATATCTGAACTATCAAGATTACAGATCGAAATCCACTCTATATCAGCAAGTTGCTTAACTTCTGGAACAGCTTTTAATATATAGTCACCATCAACAGTACCAGGACCTAAAACACTTGAAGACAGACCCTCTTTCATGCCAAAAGTTCCACCCGTTAATATCAATAGAATTTTGTTTTTCTTCATATTTTTAACTCCAGTTCTCTTTCATCAAAATGTTCAACGGTGTAAACAAAAACATCCAGTTTGCCATTTCTCCATTCATCCGGGAACAATCTTGCTTTCATACAAAGATGAGTCAAAAACTCTTTTTTTGAGTCTATTTCTTCCCATACCTGAGGTAAAAAAGTAGCAGAAGATGCGCCAGACTTGATTATTACGCCATGTTTACCATATTCCAATTTTTCTAATAATTCATTTGAATCTTTATATTTGAGTTGAACAGGCTTAGAAAGAATACTAATCTCTACGTTCACTTTATAAAATTCATCTACGCTGATAGCAGGAAAACGAGGGTCATGAATAGCTGCACTTAAAGCATTCTCTTTGACCGTTATATAAATAGAATCATTAGGGCTTATTTGTCCTATACATCCTCTTAAACTACCTTCGATAGTTAATGTAACAAAAGTCCCTTTATTCTCATTAAACTCAGACTTTGGAATATCTATTTTTAGAGGATCAGTTCCTACTTTATAGAAATTCCATTTTATGCCAAGATTATCTGCTATGCTTTTTCTTGCGGTACTAAGTAAATATATTTTTTGTTCATTTTTCATAAATTATTTAGTCTCTTTTTTACCGCTTTTATAAGTTTTTCGCCACAATTCTTTTGTATAAAATAATTTTCTTCTAACTCAACATAATAGTTGCTGTGTTTTTCCCTCAACATACCGATATCAGCATGGCTATAAATGGAGTCTATTCCTATTTTATATTTTTTCATTAGATATCTAACAAGCTTTACATTTGAATCAATCTGTTCCCTACTTGGTCCTTTTTGATTCATACCGACATTCTCTATAGCAATAGAAAGATGATTAACCCCCATCGCATGACGAGCCATATTATTATCTGGCATTAGCAAGTAGATCGAACCATCCTTATCCACAAGATATTGAGCAGATACGTTTAGTCTATCATAGCTTCTACTTATTAATTTTTCTCGTTCTTCTCTCAACACAGGCTCTTTCATATATTCAAAGCTTTTTTCCAGATCATCCAAATCTGTCATATGTAAAATAATTATTTTTGGATTTATAAGAAGACATGAGTCCATTCCATTCTTTTCATGATCACAATCTCCTGTATGTTTTTCTCTGTACAATGCTGTAAGAAATTTTCTTTGAGCATCAAAAATTACAGGTCTAGAGATCAAATCTATTTTTTCTGTGTTTTCTAGTGTGGTATTATTGTCAGGGTATAGAGAAAAACGGTAATCCTTAACTTTGTAAGAAAATATTATAGTAATAAGTAATAACAAAAAAATTATTACATATAAAAACTTATTAATCACTATAAACACCGACTAAAAAAGATATCGACTTCTCTGGTATCATGAAATTTTTAGTATTCAAAACTACTTCAAGTTCTTTCCCGTCAAAAAGGCAAAAAAGATCTTTTTGTTTTTCCAAAGGAAGATCCCCATAACCTGGACTATAACGACGAGTAAGTTGTTGCTTTTTATTATCAAAAAATTTATTCAAAAGAATTGAACAAACGCATTCCGCCAAACTCTCTATTGCATCACTTGCTATCCTGTCTGCATAAAGAGCGAATGCAAGTTCTGATTCTTTTTGATAAGCATTTATTATTGATGTTGCTTCCTGTCCAACAGTACATATGACGGCAAAACATTCATTAGACTTGCCCAATAAGGCTTTAAGATCATTTGAACTAGAGACTAGCTCGTTTAAGGTCCCATTAGCAAGATCAATTCTCTTATATGAATACTTAGGACTTAAAACTTCCTGTACCCTATTAAAAACCTTTAGAAAAAGCTTTTTTTCCAAGCCTGTATGGAGATTTAGCTTTTTTTCAAGTTTTTCGATCTTAGGCATAATAATAGCAGTCGCTACCGAAATCATTTGAATTTCCCTCTATAATTAGTGTATATATACTTAGTTAGTGAATTATATAAGGGGTTTTTATGAAAAAACTTACAGGAATTGATGTCCAGCTTAAAGATTTTTCCAAAAGTCTTCGTGGTTACGATATTAATGAAGTAAAAATTTTTCTTGATGATGTATCAAAACAAATAGAAACATTAGAGTTTGAGAACAAGGTCCTCAGGGATAAGCTAAGGGAAAAAGAGTTGATGTTTATGGAGTATAAAGAAAGAGAAGGCATGTTAAGGGAAACCATGACAACAGCACAAAAAGTTACAGAAAACATTAAAACAGATGCAATGAGAGAATCATTACAGATAATAACCCAGGCAAAACTAAGGGCAGAAACCATCATTAGAGATTCCAGAACAAGCATGAAAAGGACCATAGAAGAGATAAATCACTTAAAAAAACAAAAAATAGAACTTACCTCCAGCCTTCGAACAATGCTTCAGACACAACTTCGAATGTTAGAAAAATATGAATCAGAAAAAGATGATCTAATAGAGCTAAATATCCCTTACAATACTTTTTCTACTTCTTCGACGTCTGATACAGACCAATTATAACATGATTAGCACTGACGGATATACGTGGTTTGATAAAAACAATCGTTTTTGTTTATTAATCAAAGTAAAACCTGGTTCAAAAAAAAGCGTTATAATGGGTGCCGTAGAGGTCAAAACAGTTTATCCTGTAAATAAAGCTCTTAGCATTTCCATAAAGTCACAAGCAGAAGACAATAAGGCAAACTTGGAGCTCATAGAGATACTCGCAAAAGAGTTACATCTACCAAAAACATCTTTAATACTTGATAAAGGTTCAAAAAATCGTCTTAAAGTTGTCTGTCTAGATGGTATTCAATTGTAAAGTAGCAGTACTAGGGCTTGACACACACTCCAACATAAGCATCTGTAATAATTAAACTTTTCTATTGGTCTAAAAATTGCTTTATATAGCCATTATAGACAGTGTCTATTGTTTTGAATTTCACGAGGGTTCGTAGATGTTATTACGTTTTTCAAGGAAATATTTAGTCCTTTTGATCATACTTTTTTCTTCAAGTATTTACTGCCAAGATGTCATAAAGGATTATTATGAAAATGGTCAAATAAAGAATGAATACACCGTTGATATCGATGGTAAACCAGATGGAACAGCCAGATCATATTATGAAGATGGAAGCCCTTCATCCATAAAAAAATTCTATAAAGGTTCTTTGCATGGTGCCTCTACCTGGTACTATAAAACAGGACAAATACAAACCATACAAAATTATGTATTCGGTGTACAACATGGAATAGAAAAAAACTTTTCAGAAAATTCACCCATAGTAGAAGAATCTACATGGGATGATGGCATTCTTTTGAGGACTAAAACATTCGATAATAATAGCAAAGAAACTATTTCCAGTATCGAATACTTTCCTGATAAGTCATCTCTAGCTTTGATCTATTCAAACGGCCAGATTATTTCCAGAACTATTTATGATTCAGACAATAGAATAGCCGTCATCATTTCTTACGATGAAAGCCAATATATCACTGATGTAAAATTTATGGAAATAGACATGAGACCATCACGACAAGATCTACTTTCTTATTTAGAAGAGCAAGATCAAAATCAGGAATATGAGAAACTAGTAGATAATGTCGTTAGTAAATTCCTTGGTCAAGACAAGAAAGAAATGAATGTTGATAATGAACATTCCATTATTATGTTTCAAAAAGGGTTATTACCACACCTTGTAAAGAAAGCAGAACTAGTGCAACAAAACCACGTTATCCATCAGGAATCACTAATAACGATACTGTATGACTATTTTGAATCTGTAAATATAGAAATAACAAATAAAAATTTACATGATATCGTAAAACAATATCAGGCAAACCTTTCTATATTTAATAATGCATTAAAAGATGAAATATTATACATGGGATACAGCGATGATAAAAAAGATGAAGAATTAGCAAAAAAGAATCTCTTGAAGTTTTGGAAATTACAAAGACAATCTATTCAAAAATTCTACCCACAAGACCTTTTTGAATATATAGATAGTGGTTTTTTAGAAGATTATTACCGAAGAATTAAGAATATCAAAGATGCTGATACAAGGGAAAAAAAGACATTACAAATACAATTCATACTAGATAAAATTTATTCAGAATCAGCTACACCATTGAGTAATGTCCAAAGAACAACAGTATCAAATATATTGCAAGACATCCAGGATAACACAAATAAAATTGTCAAAGTTGATGACGTAAAACTAAAAGAAAAACTAATAAAATTTACAGGAACAAACAACAAGTACACAGAAATTAAATCTCTTATAGATATCGCTATAAATAAAATAGTTAATGAATATCTTATGATGGGAAAACTGAATAATGAGACAGTTCAGTTATTGTATAATAAAGACAGCATCTATGAATATATTAGAATGACCCCTGACAGAGATTTGGATGTACTCTTACTTAGTGGATTATTTATGCATATAATGATGTACGAAGACTACATAGATCTAGTTTCAATGGATAGCATGAGCATAATCTACTCCGATTTTCACAAATACACAGAGATATACAGATTAGGTTTAACAGGGACTTCAACTCTTCAAAATTTTAGAGATTTTAAGTCTAAAATCCAAAAGATGGATACAAGAAAAAAATACCAAAGAGGATTCCAAAATTATAAAACATTGGAGAGAGTGAAAAAACAAAGAAGTTTTTGTAAATTTGTGTGATGGTTCCAAGCAGATTTGATAACCCTATGAAAATGGGAGAAAATAACATAATACGCGAAGTTATAATGAGCATATGTATCTGTGCCGGGTTAAACCCAGGTGCCACGTAGTGAGCAATATATGGCATAAAAATGGCTATTATGATACTAATACCAGCCATAAAAATCATATATGTGGAGAATACATTGTTCATAAAACGACGGGCACTTTGAAGTCCATCATCTTTGTTCATTTTCTCTACAAGAAAAGGCATTAATACCGTAATGGAAGCCAGCGAAGCAATAGAGATATATAAGAAATCAGGAATACGGAAAGCTGCGTAATACACATCGAGTACTGGCCCTGCTCCAATAACACTAGCCAAAGTTCTATCGCGAATCAAACCTAAAATCTGAGATACAAAAGCGAAACCGCCCAGTAATAAGGCGGCTTCGTTTACTCCATGAAATTCTTTATTTAGGAATGTGAAGATTCTTTTAACCATTACAACAATTCAACTATTACTTTTTCTTAGGTGTTACTGTGGTTGTAGTAGCTGGCGCTATTGTCGCTGGTGTTGAA
>JBAXWW010000114.1:0-5583 GCA_037128215.1 bacterium
GCTGTCTCAAAATTAAGACAACCTCCTTTTATTTATTCAATAACCAGATTCCAACCAAATTTATCAGGCTCATCGCCAAGTTGAATACCCCTTAATTTTTCATAAAGTTTTGTTGAAACCGGACCAGCTTTGCCGTCTTTGCAATAATTATATTCAATTCCGGTTTCACGATCAAGTATTTTTTTAATCGGAGAAATAACTGCAGCAGTGCCGCATGCCCCAACTTCATCAAAATTACCAAGTTCATCAGCTCCTATTGAACGAAGTTCAACTTCGAGACCCAAATCTTTCGCAATTTCTCGCAAGCTCATATTCGTTATTGACGGTAAAATAGATGATGAGTTTGGAGTAATATATTTACTGCCTTTTATGGCAAAGAAATTTGCAGGACCAGCCTCATCAATATATTTTTTCTCTTTGGCATCAAGGAAAAGAACTGCTGAAAATCCTTCCTTATGTGCTCTTTGACCAGCTCGTAAACTTGCTGCGTAGTTACCGCCAGTTTTGGCTTCGCCTATTCCACCAGCAACAGTTCTTGTATGAGTGTCACTTACCCAAATTCTCATTGGGTTAAACCCTTCTGGAAAATAACAACCAGAAGGAGAATTAATTATAAAAAATTTATATTGAGTACCAGCTCTAACACCCAAAACAGGGTCTGTAGCTATCATTGCTGCCCTTATATAAAGTGATTGTCCGTCTCCCTGTGGTATCCAGTCTCTATCAGCCCAAACCAAAGATTCAAGGGCTTGCATAAATAATTCCTCGTCTACAGCAGGCATACACATCTGTTTTGCGGAATTATTAAATCTTTTTATATTCATCTCTGGTCTAAAAACAACAATTCTTCCGTCTTTCCATTTATAAGCCTTTTGTCCCTCAAAGATTTCTTGACCATAATGAAGAACAAGAGTCGCAGGTGAGATAACGAACGGTTCATAGTTTTTTAAGACGGGATTCGTCCAGCCATTATCTTTATCATAGTTCATCTCAAACATTTTATCTGTGAACGTACTACCAAAACGCATATCACTAACAATTTTTGGAGATGACTTTTTTGTATACTCAATTTTGATGTTCATTAATCCCAGCCCCCTTGTGTACTTGTTTTAAACAGCATACCTATCCTTAACATAGCATCCCACATATCGCTCACACCATTAAATCCTGCACGTACGTTCCTGTCAAAGACTGGATGATAACGAACAAGTAAACCTATTTTAATTCGCTGTCCAAGATCAATATCCATCCCAGCACCTACGTTAAAACCAAAAGTAGCAATTGAATCAGATCCGCCAAATAGTTCTACTGAATTTCTGTACACACCGACTCCAGCTGTTAAAAATGGATAGAGTTTATCATAGGAAATTCCTGTTCTCAGCGCAACTGTACCATAAAGTGAATTGGCCTGGTTACTAAGATTAGAATGAGGAGAATAGACAAGATTTATATCCATATCAAATAGACTGGATGGAGAATAAGTCATGTATCCACCATAACCAAAGCCATTTGAACCATATTGGCTCATGTTTGCACCTGTAAGACCAACTCCGCCAACAACAGCACCAAAAGAAAAATCACCTTCATCTGCTACGCAAACTGAACTAAAAATAAATAAGGTAAAAATAAATAAAAAGGCTAAAAAAGATTTTCTAATCATTCATAATCCTCCTCTTTTCTTCCTCACACAGTCTGATCTTTTCCTCTAGTTCTGCTATTCTCTGTCTAGACGCCAATATCTCTCTTTCTTGCTTGATACGATCTTTATTGGAGGCATGCCTCATTTTTTCTATAGTTGTTTTAAAATATTCTTCCATTCTAGTTCCAAAATCTTCAAATTTTGCAGAATCTTTGTTATCTTTAAAGTAATCTTTAGTTTCAAGCCAAAAAGTCTTGTTGCTATCCACAAGTTGGGTAACCCATTTTTCAGCTTCTTCTAAACCGCTTTTAACAGAATTTTTGGATGAAGAGATAAACTCAGTAAGAGTTCCTGTTTTTATAACAGACTCAAGAATACTTGACCCAGACCTGTTCCTTTGTTTCTTTTCAGCCTCTAAAACTATAAGCGCCAAAGTGGTACCTGTAATATCATCTCCTGTTTTGTTATCTATAATCTTTACTGATATACCATTACGAATATGGTTAGCCACTTCTTCTATGGTCACATACCTGCTAAGCTCTGTATCGTAGAGCTTCCTGTTGCCATATCTCTTTATTATTCTGCTTACTGTGTCTGACCCTGAACTTAGTATCATATACTCCTGTTATCTTTTAAAGAACTTAACAAGCTTCTTTAAAAACCCAGTAATCTCATAAGAAAATATTATTGATAATAATATTACCAGTACGACTGCTTCTGGTCTCCCAGGTAATAAGTCCTTAATAACCATAGGGTTTCTTTTATTTTTTAGCCATGTCTATGTCAAGTTAAAGATTGTCATTATTATTCCGATAAGAACAGCTAAGGGAGAAGCATCATGAGTAGAAACCTGTTTTTATTGACTGTTTTCATTGTCTTTTTTTCTGTAAACACACATGCTGGCGATTATAGGGCGTATTATCACTACATGATGGGAGATAAATATTTTTTTGAGGAGAACCTTGAATCAGCCATTATAGAATACGTAAAGGCTGCTGTTTATGATGAGAGCTCACCTGATATCCGTTTAAAAATAGCATCATGCTTTATGCAGACAGAAGACCTTGAGTCTGCAACCATAAATATCAAAAAAGCTTTAGAGCTAGATCCAGAAAACATAGAGGCAAAACTTATCTATGCACAAGTTTCTGTAGAACAAAAAAATTATAGCAAGGCTCTTGGTCTGTGTAACGAAATATTAAAAACTGAACCAGATAATAGAAGAGCAATACATTGCTCTTCTACTATGTTGATTGTTTTGAATAAAAGCTCAGAGGCAAAAACTCTTCTTAAAAATTATTTAGAACAAAACCCATATGATGAAAAAGCATATTACGGGTTAGGATTAGCGTATTCCAGTGAGTCAGACATTAAAAATTCAGAAAAGTCTTATAAAAAGTCAATAGAGATAGACCCTAATTACACTCCATCAATTATGGAGTTACTTTCTTTGTATGAGCAGAAATACACAGGACAAGAATTAATAAATAAATTACAGGAATTAAGCCAAATCAGTCCATTGAAAGCAATAAAGGACAAGATCGTAAGAAACTATCTAGAGTTGGGTGCTAAAAACAAAGAAAATAAAAACTCTGAAACATATTACTCCAAAGCACTAGACAATATTAAAGTTATAGAAGAGGAAAACCCTGAACTAAGTAATGTAAAAATGCAAAAAGCACTTATACAGGATGAGATGGGAAACACGACTGAAGCAATAAAAACGCTTGAAGAAGCTGTGTCCTTTTTCCCAGACAACGAGAGAATCATGTTTTATCTAGCCTCAATGTATGACAAGACTAATAAAAAGGATGAAGCTTTAAAGTTAATGGAAAGGATTATAGAGATAAACCCAGAAAACCCAGAAGCATTAAATTATGTTGGCTATGTATATGTTACAAAAAAGATTAAAATGGCTAAGGCTAAGGAACTTATACACCGTGCATTAAAAATACTACCAGATGATCCATATATAACAGACAGTCTTGGTTGGGCATACTACAAAAACGGTGATTACACTAATGCCATTATACAATTTGAAAAAGCACTTATGCTTGTAAAAAAAGATAAAGCTTTTGAACCAGAAATAATAGAGCACCTTGTTTCTGCATACCAAAAAGCTGGTTTTCCACAAAAGATAAAACAAGTTTATTCAGATTTAATGAGTTCGGGTGTATACAAAGAAAAAAGATCCGAAATAGAGAAATTATTTGAAAAAATTAATGAAGTACCTGAAAGAAGCCCTGCTAGTACCAATATTAAAAAATAAATTGCTGTACCATAAAACAGCGATAATAATTACTTTTACTATACTATCGATATTACTCTCTTCCTGTTCACATAAATTTGTAAAACTAGACACCGAAAACAACAACAAAGTAATAGAACAAGAACTATTACTAAAGATACATCATGGCAATAAACTCGATAAGGTTACGGTTTATGCACAAATAGACAGAAACAGAAAGGTAGCCATTTTAGATGGCGTAGGCAAGTTCGATAAATATGTCTTTCACATGGAGATAAGAGGAAATCAATTCTATCTAGATGATCATATTAACAATGAGAAAAAGAGTGGATCTTTAGATGAATTTGACCTGCTCCCATTAAAGGGTGATGATGTTTTTGAGAAGATAGACATAAAACTACCTCAACCAATAATATTCAAAGACAAAGACAACAAAAATATTATAGAGATCTTTGTAAAAAAGCAAAGTCCAGAATAAAAAAATCGATTCAACTTTGGATATATTTAGGTATATACTACCTTTAATATGCGCAAGTGGTTTGTTGGTTTATCTATAATATTGTCTCTACAGCTTTTGTTGTTATCAAAAGATATCGATTTATCTAATTTGCCCTTATACACGATTCTGCCTTTTATTTTAATCTTGCTCTCAATAGCGATACTACCTCTAGTAAACGTCAACTGGTGGCAACAAAATTATCCAATGATCGCAGCCTTCATCTCATTGCCTATTATAATATTCCTAACCTTTCTTAAGCCTTATTGGCTTTATTATACAGCCCTAGAATACGCCTCCTTTATCGCACTAATAGGTTCTCTCTATATAATTAGCGGCGGAATCGTTATACAAGAAAAGCTAAAAATATCTCCTTATATAAACACATTAATCTTAATTATTGGTGCCATATTAGCTAACCTGATCGGAACAACAGGGGCTTCTCTGCTCCTCATAAGGCCACTTATAAAAATAAACAAAAAAAGAAAAAGCAAAGTTCATATAATCATCTTTTTTATTTTTATTGTTAGTAATATAGCAGGATGTTTATTACCATTGGGAGACCCCCCATTATTCTTGGGTCTTATTAAGGGACTACCTTTTTTTTGGACATTTAAATTGTTTCCAGTATGGCTTTTTACTAACACCATCTTGATAACATTATTTTTCATAATAGATTCAATATCATTAAAACGTGAAGGATTTGTAAATAATCAAAAGTTTCATAACAAGATAAAAATACTTGGTAAAAGAAATTTCATCTTTTTACTAGGCATTATCCTTATAACCTTTATTTATTCTATACTTCCTTCATCAGTAGATCAACCACTCCAAGACTCTCTGCAAGTTCTTCTTATGGGGACTATGGTTTTTTTATCTTTAAAAATAACACCTTCACAATACAGAAAAGAAAACAATTTTACATGGGCCCCTATAAAAGAAGTAACAATCCTTTTTGGAGCTATTTTTGTAACTATAATACCTTTATTAAAAATACTAGAAATAAGAGGCTCTGAATTAGGTATACAAACAGCTCATCAGTTCTTTTGGTCAACGGGAGTCTTGTCTTCTTTTTTAGACAACGCACCAACATATCTTTCTTTTCTTTCTCTTGGAAAAAACATTACAGCCAATCTTCTTTCTGTAACTCCTAATATCTCTGTAATAAAACTTTCTGATGGATTGCCTATTTCTGAGCAC
>JBAXWW010000115.1:0-5539 GCA_037128215.1 bacterium
TTTAACAGAATTGTAAGCAAGATTATCAAAAGCCTGATTACCTGAAGCTTTTGTTATCTCAATTTTATATATGTTACCATCCGGGGCGATCTTGATCATAATCAGAGCATTTAAACCATTAGGATTTATCCATCTTGGCACTTTCCAGTAGCTTCTTATTAGATCCTTCATCGTGTTGAAGTATGGATTTGCAGGCATATTACCATCTCCAGAGCCACGGCCTTTTCCTGATCCTGTTCCATTTCCAGCGATAGCTTTTGAAGTTTTCTCCGTTGCTTTACCTATCTGGATTGATTGTTTTATTCCTTTGATTATTTTTATCTTCGCAAGATATGTTTTCTCTTTCTGTAGATCCTTTTTCATATTTTCAAGAAGATCTTTTTTCGCCTTAGTGATCTTTTTAACGTCAGGTAGGATCATTTCATCTTTTCTGGTCTCACGAATCTGTTCTACTACTTCTGTACTTGTGCTTATGATCGGGATATCTTTTTTTAACACATTTGGCAATCCAACCATATCTACGTTTATTGAACCTCCACCTCCGTTATCACCTATTGCGATAGGTCTATTAAAGTTTACTCTACTAGAGATGATTAACATCAGTATCAGCACTATATGCAGAGATACCGATAAAATTATCCAGTCTTTGTATGTTTGTGGATAGTTATTCATTGGCCTTGTCAGGAGGGATAGTTACAAGACCTATTTTTTCTGCACCGCCTTCCTTAAGTCTGCTGATTATCTTAGCAACAAAACCATATGGAAGTTTTTCATCGGCTTTTATAAAAACATTCTTGTCTGTTCTTTTCCTGAACAAGAGATTGATTCTGTTTTCCAGGTTATTTGATTGTATCTGTTGGGCGTTTAAATAAACGGATTGATCACTTCTTAAAGAGATTACAATAGGTTCTTCTTCTCTGTTTTTTTCAAGATCTCCACCTTTTGCAGATGGAAGATTTATTTTTATACCCTGATTAAGCAGGGGGGCTGTTACCATGAATATTATAAGTAAAACGAGAACGATATCAACAAAGGGAGTCATGTTAATATCATTGAACGTTTTCTTGGATGTTTTTCTTGTTTCCATTTGTTTTTTTATCCTTAGTCTCAGCTGGTCTTTCTGGTTGCAGGAAGGTTCTGTATGTTACGTTTACGAATTCCAAAATAAAACTATTTGAACGCTGTTCTATTCTCTCTATTTTATGATTAATGTGGTTATAGAATATAACAGCAGGTATAGCTGTCAGCAGGCCGATCGCAGTTGTTATAAGTGCCTCTGCTATTCCAGGAGCAACAGCACTAAGAGTGTTGTTCTGCTGTATTGCCAAGCCTCTGAATGCATTTATTATACCCCAGACAGTTCCTAATAATCCAATAAATGGAGAGGATGCACCAACGGTGGCAAGAAAAGTTACTTTAGATTCGACCTCTTTAAGTATACTGTCTTTTCTTGACTCCATGGCCCTTTGTACGTTGTCTAAACTTTCTTTTTCAAGGACGTTCTGACATAGTTGTTTAATCTCAGAATAGCCAGTTGCATATAATTTTGGGATAAAACCTTCACCGTAAGACTGTGCTTCCACGTAAGACTGGTCCATGTCGCCAGATCTTAAAAATTTGTTGTAGAATTCCTCAGATTCTTTATTGGTCTTTTTTATATAAAAGAATTTAGATAAAAAAACAGCCCAAGAAATTACAGAGAAAAAAAGTAGAAAAAGTAGAACCGCCTTAATCATTATGTCCGATTTAAATATTATAGTTGTTATATCCATGGTTCATAGATTTTCACGTATTAAAACTGATGTCAAGAGCTCAAATCCATGCTATTTATCGTGTCATGGCGATAAAGATATGTGTTGTAAATCTTGGTACTCCTGTACAAACCCTTATGTTGACTAATCTTTTTACGGCTATCAAAAGTAAAGAAAAAGATTCGTTCCTTACTTTGATTATTGATAAAAATAATAAGGATTTAACAAAAATTATAGGTGATATAGATGAATTTATCCTTTTTGATAGAGACCAAAAAGAGGAACGTCACCATGAGTATGTAAAAAAACAACTCAAGAATCTTATAAGTTATCCTGTCGATCTGGTAATAAATACATCTTCAGATAAATTAAGCTCAGCGATTTCTTCAATAATAGAAAGTACATCTTTTGAAGGCGTTATGTTTGATGAATATGGGAAAAAATGGATAGATAATCCATGGTTCTCTTATTTAGATAATCTTGAACAGAGTAGTAATTTTAATCTTTTCCATTATACAGATATAGTTTCTGTCGCTTGTAATTATTTTTGTTCTCTAAAACAACAGTCTGTTTGTTCATATGATTCAAATACTCTGATAATGATAGATATAAAGAAACCTGAATTTATCTTGGATAGTTTACCTACAAACTGTTTTGTTCTACCTAGAGATACTAAAGATGAAGCTAAAACTGTAGCTCTTATAAAAAATTGCTCACTGGTTCTTACCTCTGATTATTATATCTCTACGCTTGCAAGTTCTCTTGGCAAGAAAGTTGTATTGATTTCTGAGACAGATGATTATTTTACGTGTGGTCCTTATGGAGATAATAATTATGTATTGAAGTTAAAAGACAGAAGTAGTGACTTTAATGGTGATATTTTACAATTTTTGAGGTTTTTATTATTTAAAGAGGAAAAAGCATCTTTATCACTTTCTAATTTTAATGTTTTTATCTCAAGATATGATCTCGATGGATTTTTGGAATTTATCCCTTTTCTAAAAAAAGATATAGACCAGAAAGATCTATATAAATGGGTCTATAAATCTGTTCTTAAAGGAACTTTAGCCAGAAGTATAAAGGCTGGGGATCCTCAAAGGTTTCTGTCTTTTGGAGAAAAATATATAGACAGAGTCGTAGACATAGATAGAGAAGTTGAATATCTTGTTTCAAAGGTCCTTAGCCGGTATAATAGTGAAAGCATAAAATTACTTGTAAAAGATCTCTCTGAATTTAAGATCCAAGCGACAGAATTAAAGGCAAAGGCCTTTAATGGACAAAAAAAAGCCAGGGAATTTTTAAATACAGTGGCAATGAACTCTGGGGATATGGTAGAGATAAAAAAGAAAAAAGCAGAGATAATAGAAATAGATGACTCCATACAGATAATGATGAAAGATAGTCGTTATAACTTTTGGCCTATAGTTAATAATTTTAGACAGGAGAAGGGTGATGAACATATAACGAATCTTTTTCCAATGGCAAAGGGTGTTATGACCAGGTATGAAGAATTATTTTCTAAAGCATCTTTTTTAGAGGAGATAATAGAGGGATTATGGAAAAGAATAAATTAAAACAATTTATTAGAGAAATACCAAAATGTGATCTTCATGTTCATCTTGATGGTTCACTAAGGATAAAAACACTTATAGAATTTGCAAAAAAAGGAAAAATTAAACTTCCAAGTTATTCAGAACAAGGAATGAACGAGTTAGTCTTTAAAGATAAATATAAAGATCTTCCAGATTACTTACAGGGGTTTGGATACTCTATCTCTGTAATGCAGACGCCAGAGAACTTAGAACGTATTGCCTCTGAGTTTGCATGGGATAATATTAACGAGGGTGTCTGTTATGTAGAGGTTAGGTTTGCACCTCAGTTTCATATTAATAAACATATGAACATAGAGGGTGTTATTACTGCTGTTGCCAAGGGAATGGATGCAGCCAAGAGTGAATATAACTCTAGACGTGAAGTAAAATCTGGTAAATTTCCACCATTTGAGTATGGGATAATATGCTGTGCAATGCGCTCTATACCTGCAGGTGTTTCTGATTACTTTGATAAGTTTTTAGAAGTTCATAGCAATTCTATCTCTTCTAGAGTTAATGCTCTTGCTAGCTATGAACTAGTTTTGGCTATGATAAAGATGAGAGACAAAGGGCTACCCCTTGTAGGCTTTGACCTTGCTGGAGCAGAGGCTGGATTCCCAGCTGGCGAACATAGAGAGGCTTATGCCTTGGCACATAGGAACTTTTTTAAAAAGACAGTTCACGCAGGAGAAGCATATGGAGCAGAGAGTATTTTTCAGGCTATAACAGAACTTTATGCAGACAGAATAGGTCATGGGTATTATCTGTTCTCAGAGGAGATGATAAAGAGCAAACTAATAAAAGATAAAAAAGAATTTATAAACAGACTTGCTCAATATATTGCGGATAGGAGGGTCACTATAGAGGTTTGTCTGACTAGTAATATGCAAACTAATCCAAAGATAGGCTCTCTTAAATCTCATAGTTTCAAAAAAATGTTGGAATATAAGCTAAGTACTGCTATCTGTACCGACAATAGATCAGTCTCTAAAACTACTGTTTCTAAAGAACTTGAACTAGCAGTAAATAATTTTAATCTTGGAACCCAGGAACTTAAAAATTGCATGATATATGGAATGAAAAGAAGTTTCTATCCAGGGTCCTATATAGAAAAAAGAGCTTATGTAAGACAAATAATAGATTTCTATGAAAGTGTAGAGGCTCGTTATCCAAATATACTACCATGAGAATACTTGTAGTCTGTACATCAGTTAGCTGGGGCGGGTTGGAACAGACAGCCCTTAGGGATGCATGGGCGCTGAAAAAGCGAGGCTTTGATGTTGAGCTACTGTGTTTTGATACAGGTGTTATTTTCTATAAAGCCAAAGAACTTGGCCTTACGATACACACTATAAGATCACAAAAAAACTATTTTAATGTCGAACTGTTTTTCAAAATAAGAAAAGTAGTTGAAGATAATTATATAGATATAGTTCACTTACATACATTTAATACTATCTTGCCTATATTGCTTGGTCTGCGTTTTTTCGACGTTAAGATCTTTGCTACAAGACATATTCATGTAGAACACGAGAAAAAAGATTTTTTTCATCGCTGGTATCTTGGAAGATTGGATACACTATTAGCCATTAGTGATTTTGAAAGAGATAATTTGATTCAGATGTATCCTCTTTCTGAAGACAGAATAAAAACATTATATATTGGTATAAATATCGAAGCCTTTAAGCGAACAACAGAAAAACAAGAACAGTTCAGAAAGGATTTTTCGTATGTTTCTAAGGATAAAAAGATAATTGGGATTATAGGACGAATAGACCCGATGAAGGGACAAATGGAGTTTGTAGAATCAATACCTAATATAATTACTAAATACCCACAGGTGCATTTTATTATAGTAGGTCGTCCAAGCTCTGAAAATGAAAACATATACCTTGAGTTAGTTAAAACAAGAGCAAGAGAGATAGGTGTGGATTCTTTTATTACATTTACAGGCTTTTATGAGGATGTGTCTGTCCCTCTTTCTGCTATGGATGTGTTTGTTATGCCGTCTTATTTTGAGGCTTTTGGGCTGATCTCACTCCAGGCTATGGCTTGTGGAGTGCCTGTGATAGCTACATCAAGAGGTAGTGTAAAGGAGATAATTTCTGATGATGAACTAGGTGTAATAATACAGCCTAGAAGCCATAATGATATATCTGAAGCTGTTATTAAATTATTAGATAATGATGCACTTAG
>JBAXWW010000116.1:0-5451 GCA_037128215.1 bacterium
ATCCATAGACGCTCTTTCATGTATTCTGATTGAAGCAAGCGAAACTGCTTCTTTTAAGAACGATGGGATATTGATATGTTTTTTGCTATCAATTTGTTTAAGTGCTGATTCTATTATTTCTACAGCCATAGCACTTGCGATCTCTCCACCCTGATGACCACCCATGCCATCCGCCACAGCATAAAAACCTATCTTATCATTTACTATAATACTATCTTGGTTAACAGATCTTTTTTTACCGATATCAGTACGACCATAGGCAGTTATGTTTTTCATTTTAACCTTCTAAAACTATTATACAGCCTGTCCAAAACAATAGAAACAGCAGACCTAACTGGTAGATGATTATAACCAGTATCGTATGATAATGATTCAAGAATGTAATCTGATTTTTCCATAATTTCATCAGTAAAGCCCCAACCAGTTCCAAATATAAGGAGATAAGAGTACTTTGGGTCAAGGGCTTGAGCAAAATCATCAAAAGAGATGGTCCTTGCAAATTTTCTTGCTGATGTTGCAATCACCTTAACTTCCTTGTCTGTTTCTTTTTTTATATCATTGACTGAGTCCTCAAGACTTCCAGAAACTCTTACATAGCTTAAAGCCTCTGATCTTTTATCGTTTCTGGAACTATTTCTCCAATGTTCAGTGATTCTGTTCACAAGAGACTGTTGTTCAAGCACAGGTGTAACAACATAATATTTTTTTACACCAAATGTAGCACTTAACCTTGCTAGATCATGGACGTCCATATTTGTAACAGCGGTCGCTACAACGTCGTTCTTTTTGTCTTTTATAGGATAATGAATAAGCGCTATATTAAAGTTTAGATCTTTTATGTTCATAGCAGATCACTTCTCTTTTTTTTTGTTGTTTTGATGGAGTGTTCGTTTCTCCATTTCTCTATTTTACCATGATCTCCAGATAAAAGTATCTCTGGAACTTCCATACCTTTGTAATTCCTAGGCCTGGTATATTGTGGATATTTTAGACGTGAATTTTCTAATGAATCATTCAGAACTGATTCCTCTTTTCCAACAACACCAGGGATAAACCTACTAACTGCATCTATAAAAACAGCAGCTGGTAGCTCTCCACCACTTAAGACATAATCTCCTATGGAAATTTCCTGATCAACATACAGATCTATAAATCTTTGATCAACCCCTTCATATCGTCCACACACCAGCAAGATCCTTTTTTTACTAGAAAAGTCCCTTGCCAGTTTATTATTCAGCTTATCACCTTGAGGACTTAAATAGACGACATATGGTTTTTCTTCATCTAATTCAGTTATTTTTTCTACTGCAAGCCCCAGAACATCAGCCTTTATAAGCATTCCGCTTCCACCACCAAAAGGTGAGTCATCTACCTGCTTGTGTTTATCAAGAGCGTAGTCTCTTAATTGATGTAGCTGTATTTTTATGATATTTTTTTCGCGAGCACGCTGCAAAATGCTATCTTCAAAATAAGAAGATATCAGCTCTGGAAAAAGAGTAAGTATGTCAAATCTCATCCAAAAATTCCCTCTGGAAGATTTGTCTTAACACACTTATTTTTGTCGTCAATAATATCTATGAATTGAGGTACAAACGGGATCATTTTACCGTCAGAAGTTCCGTCATCAATTATTAAAAGTTTTTGTCCAGAACGTTGTACATCAGTAACCTGGCCCAGTACTCCAAGATTAATATCCTCTACTGTATATCCTATATATTTTACAAAGCTATCAGTCTGCTGAAGGTATGTTTCATACACATCCTTCTCCACAATGATTGCCTTACCTAAACTTTTTTTAGAGTCTTCTATTGTCTTTATCTCTTTAAATTCAGCCACAATAGTGTTCTTAGATAATCTAGAAGATATTAATGTTATTTTTTTTGGGAAGGTACCGTCTGAATATGCATATATATTATTTTTTGCATAATTTATTATGAGTTCCAATATCTCTTCTGCATTAAAAAAAAGGGGAGTGATTTTAACACTCCCTTTTATTCCTATTGTTGAAGTCAATTTACCTATCTTGATAAGTTCTCGACCAGAAACAACCACTAGTTGTTCCATACTTACTAGTCGACTATCTCAAGAATAGATCTCTTTCTTAATTTTGTTGCAGAAGCACTTAGGATAGTTCTCATTGCTCTTGCTGTCTTACCCTGTTTGCCTATTACCTTTCCAAGATCTTCTTTTGCTACCTTAAGTTCCAATACTGTTGTCTGCTCTCCTGCGGTCTCGATAACCTCAACTTCTTCTGGTTTATCAACCAAAGCTTTGGCCATTACAGTGACAAGTTCTTTTAATTCTCCCGTCATCTTCTACCTCCTCAAGAAAAACGCGATTCGATTCTACTTTCTCTTAATCAGCGACGCAACAGTCTGTGTAGGTTTAGCTCCGACGCCAAGCCAGTAACTAACTCGTTCCTTGTTAAGTATCAAACCATTCTTATTATTAGGGTCATAAGAACCAACTTTCTCTATAAATCTACCGTCTCTAGCAAAAGACTTGTCTGCTACGACTATCCTGTAGAACGGATTGCCTTTTGATCCTTGTCTGGACATTCTAATTGTAACACTCATTGTTGTTAAACGCCTCCTATCCGAAAATGATTTCTATACTCCTAAACCAGAAAAACCTGATTTTGGCAAGTTTTTCATTAACTTTTTCATGTGATCAAAGGACTTTAGGAACTTATTTACATCGTTCACCGAGGTTCCACTGCCTAAAGCGATCCTTTTTCTTCTATTTCCATTAATAATATCAGGTGTTTGCCTCTCTTTCTTGGTCATAGAGTTTATCATTGCCTCTATTTTACCCAATTCTTCTTCCGGAGGAGCCATTCCCTGGACCTTGTTCATCATTGCAGAAACACCTGGTATCATGGACATGATTCCAGAAAGTGAGCCAAGTTTTTTTATCTGTTTTATCTGATCCCTAAAATCATCAATATCAAAAGTATTCTTTCTTAATTTTTTTTCTATTTTTATGGACTCTTCTTTATCAAAAGCAGATTCTGCTTTCTCTATAAGGGTCATCATATCGCCTAGGTCAAGAATTCTTGAAGCGATTCTTTCTGGATGAAAAACTTCAAGCTCAGAAATTTTTTCTCCAAAGCCCATAAACTTTATCGGCTTTTTAGTTGTGTGGAAAAGACTTAGCGCCGCTCCACCCCTTGTGTCACTGTCAAGTTTAGTAAGGATAAATCCTGAAAGGTCCAAGAGACTATTAAATTCTTTTGCAACATTTACAGCATCCTGACCCAACATAGCATCAGCCACTAATAAGATTTCTGATGGATTAAAATCATCCTTAAGATCTTTTAGTTCATCCATCAGCTCCTTATCTATATGAAGACGACCAGCTGTATCTATAATTATAGTGTCATTGCCATTTTTGGCCGCAAATTCTTTTGATTCCTTTACAGCCTTTGAGGATTTTTTTGTCTGTGCATTATAGACATCGATATTGTTTGCATCAGCAAGTATCTTTAACTGTTCAACAGCTGCTGGCCTGTTAAAATCTACACCTATAAGCAATGGCTTTCTGTTTAATTTTTCTTTAAAATATTTTGCAAGTTTTACAGCTGTCGTGGTTTTTCCAGAGCCCTGAAGTCCAACTAACATTATTATTGATGGAGTGCCCTTAAAGCTTAACCCAGAAGATTTACTACCTAATAAAGAGGTAAGCTCCTCGTTGATTATTTTCAATATTTGTTGAGAAGGAGAAATGGCTTTATGTACTTGTGCACCAAGAGCTTTTTCTCTTACCGTAGAAAGAAAATGATTAACTACGTCGTAATGCACATCCGCTTCAAGTAGAGAAGTTTTAAGATCACTAAGGACGTCCTCTATATCCCTTTCACGAACTGTGCCTGGTTTTTTAAGTCTGTCTAATACTTTATTGAAACCATTAATAAGATTATTGAACATACATCTGCCTCTTTTGTTTATGGAACGCAGCTAATATTACAGAACTATGATTAAAGTCAATACCCTGAGGACTTTATTGCTCTTATTTAAGTAATGGAAACTAACTTTAAACTTGTAACACACGTGAATATTGTTATAAATGAGATACAGATGTGCACCGCTAGCTCAACTGGATAGAGCGCCGGTCTTCGAAACCGGATGTTGGGGGTTCAAGTCCCTCGCGGTGTACCAGATTTCGTTAAACCAGATCCGTTAGTATACAGAAATATCTGAGGCATTAGAGTGTTGAGTACCATCGGTCAATTCATTTCTAGTAGAATCTTTCCAAAATACAGCAACATTTTTTCCACTTGAGTTTTTATAAACGCCACTAATATAAACACCAGAGCAGTGTACAAATATAGAGGTAGTATAAGAGCTTTGGGCTGTCGATGGCACAGGAAGATCTGTTTTAACACCATTTCTCCAGTAACAGGCTATTTCTTTTCCATTAGAAGTATAACTGCCTGACACATATACATCAGTTCCACTTATAAAAATTGATTTAGCACTAGAGTTGGTTGGAGACAACGTAGTTATAGAACCATTTTTCCAGTAACAGGCATTCTTTATAGAATTAAGATAATAATAGCCAGCAATATAAGAAATCCCTCCTGAAACAGCTAGACCAATGCCTGAAGTATCTGAAGCTCCAGAAGGAGCACTTAAAGTAGTCATAACTCCATTTTTCCAATAAACAGCAACTCCATAATTACCTGAATTAGTATAGTCACCAGTGACATAAACATCAGAACCACTAGCAGAGACACGAACTGCAGCAGCATAAGAGTGAGCAACTCCACCTAAAGAAAGATCTGTCTTTGATCCATTTAACCAATAAGCTGGTTGATAAGTAGTCGAAGTCGGTTGGTAAGAGCCTGCAGAATAAATATCTGATCCTTTAACAAATATACTTGGTGCATCAGAATTAGAACCTATAGGAGCAAGAACTGTTTTGGAACCATTTATCCAATAAGCAGAACTTATCGCTTGGGGACCACCATAGCTCATAGTACCAATATATAAATTTGTGCCATCAAAAGATATAGAATTAGCATAACTACTATTAGGGTCAGCGCTGTTGAAATCATTAACACCAGCCATATTATTTTTCCAATAGCTAGCAAGATCCCTGTTTAGAGTAGCGTCATGTCTATAACCAGAAACGTAAACATCTGGGCTTTGATTACACGTTGTTGAAGGAGTAATACAACCATATGTGCCACTTGAGAGAAAACATGTTTGTGGAGAAACACAGGCTGGGTCACAGCCTGTAGCAACTGAAGAAGCGCATTGAGCTACATCATTTAAAACGACACAGGTCTCTCCATCGGTACAACTAATATTTGAACATAAACTAGTATTACTAGAGCTATAAGTTCTCTTTGAAGAACTTTGGTCAAAGAAATCACACCCAACAACTGTCATTGTAGTTGTAATAAAGATGATTAAATACAAACAGCTTAGATATTTTTTCATGTTATAC
>JBAXWW010000117.1:0-5390 GCA_037128215.1 bacterium
GACAGATCCTTCTGTAGAAGCAGCAGCTATAGCATTTTCAGCTAGTGAGACGTGGGATTGCTCTGGTACAGCAGAAGTTCCTATCGTTGTAAATCAGACAGAACTAAACACAGCGTGTGATTATTTAGGCATAATGCCTGATGGTGGAAACACATGGATAGATTGCTGGAACGCAGTTGGTAATAACTAGTAATATAAATTAATATAACTAATTAAAAACGGCGGGGGTTTTTCCTCGCCGTTTTTTTTATTCTTTTTTTATTATAGATTTATAAGTGGGCTAAAAAAACTCTTAACTACCTCTATTTCGTTTTCTATTGACCCTGTATTGCATATATCTTCATAGTATGACTTCCTGTTAACACCAGGCAAGTCCATGTTCTTTGCATAATAGATAAGATGTTTTTTCATCATCTTGTATCCTTTATCTGATCCATAAAATTGTTTTGAAAGGGCTATATGTTTAAGAACAGTATCTAGAAAAATTTGATTTATTTTTTTACCTTCCTTTGTAAAGAACCATGGATTACCTACCAGGGCTCTTCCGATCATAACTCCATCACATCCAGTTTCCTTAAGCATTCTTTCTGCATCATCCAGATTTAAAACATCCCCATTGCCTATTACAGGTATCTTTAGAGCCTCTTTTACTTCTTTAATAAGACTCCAGTCAGATAAACCAGAAAACATTTGTACTGCTGTCCTTGGATGAACTATAACGACATCAGCTCCTTCATTTTGACATATCTTGGCGCATTCAAGTAGATTGATACAATCTGTATCTTTTCCGCTTCTTAGTTTTACGGACACCTTTTTCTTTGTAGCTTTTCTTGTCTCCGCCACTATATTAGCCATTAACCCAGGGTTTTGCATTAAGGCAGAACCACTACCACTTCTTATCACTTTTCTTACAGGACACCCTGAATTTATATTTATCTCAGAGATATAGTCAATGTCCTCTATCATACTTACAGCCTTAGAAAATGAATCTGGTTTTGAACCAAAAAGCTGTACGATTAGTGGCGAGTCTCCTTCTAAGATCTTAAGTAAATTAGTTGTATTCCTATGTTTTCTCCATAAACCTTCGACACTGACCATTTCTGAATAAACATATTTAACACCAAATTTTCTATTAATTAGTCTAAAAGGGGAATCGCTGAGTCCTGCAAGAGGAGCGGTATGAAGAAGGTCAATTAACGAGCGAGACATTTACACCACCACTGGAATTTAATTTCTTCTCAAAATCATTTTTATCCTCTGATTTTATAAAATAATCTTCCACTTTGTAAGAAGCCCTTGGTGGAAGCTTTATCCTAGACCCCTTCTTTATTTTTAAACTACCTGACATCATTTTCTTACTGAACTCTGGGTTGTAATTATGTATTTCTGACACGTTTAAACCAGATATCTTTGATAGGCTATCAATATCCATTTCTTTTTCTATTGTTACATAAGAAAAATTCATGGCATGCTCTTTCTCTATAGGACCAAATAATCTATCGCTATAGACAGTAACATAAAGTGCCGCAAGAAATTCTGAATAAAAATTCTGTGAGGCAAAGCCGAATCTTGTTGTGTCATATTCTGCTATTATCTTTGATATATCCTTTGTTTTTAGTTTCTTAGATGCGTTCTTTAATCCGCCAGGACCGTGATTGTATGCGGTAATAGCAAGGGGCCATGTACCAAGTATCTTGTAATTCTCTTTAAATAATTCTGCTGCTACTGCACTTGCCTTAAAAGGAGAATACCTCTCGTCATAGCTGGCGTCTGTTTCCATGAATTTTTTACCAGTATTATCCATTATCTGCCAAATACCTTTTGCACCGACTTTGGAGCCTGCTCGTATCTCAAAGGATGATTCTACAAAAGGTATCCTTGTTAACTCCCATGGCAGGTTATTTTCCTTAAATATATCCTCTATTATCGGTAGATACTTGGAAGAAACCGTCAGTCCTTTTATAACGCTGTCCTTTTGACCGCTCTGTGTTCTTACATTTTCAAAAGCAAACTTTGATTCTTCATTACTCATTCTACTTTTTATTATCTTTGCAATAACCTTTTCGTCTTTAGTCTTTGGAATAAAATATTTTATACCCTTAACGCTTGCTATCTTTTTTAATATTTTTTTCACATTATCTTTTTCTTCAGCAACTTTTTTTCTAAACTTAAGTTCTCTTGATACACTGTTCCATTTCTTATTATAAACGATATCACTAGCGCTAATAACTCTGTAAACTATCGATAGATCATCTTTGTCATGTACTAGAACTGTAGATAATGGATATATAGCGTATATCTGAGACCAAAAGAATACTCTGTCTGATAAGCCCTTAGGGATTTTAAACGTGCTTGATATTAGATTATCTGGGTCTTTTAAGATATCCCTCAAAATATCCATTTCTGTTTTTTTTGTATTAGGTTCATCATTGCCATACGAAGATTCTGAAAATTTTATTTGGTCAGTCCATGGCCTATCAACATCAAGCATAGATGCATTACAAATAGATATAATTATAAATAATAAAGCAAACATCTTTATAAATCAGTACCACAAAGTACACTAAGATTGTATACTTATGAATAAAATAATTCAAGGGGGGATGCGATGTCCAACTGGTTACAAATAACTGAGTACTCATTGAGGAAAGGAATTAGTGTCTCCACTATAAGAAGAAAAATTAAGAGCAATACTATTAAGCATAAGATAGAGAATGGAAAATATTTCATAATGGATGATAATCTTGAAAATAATCAGGAGGATTTCTCTTTTTGTATAAACACCTTGGGAAACACAGGGAACAACAAAACATGCTTTACTAACATAGAAGACCTTATAACTTTTGCTCAACATTCCATAGATGCAGTAACAGAGCTTAATCGAGGCATAATAGAAGAAAAGGATAAAATAGTTAAAGTTCAGGAAGACACAATTATGCATTTAAGAGAGCAGATAGGTGAATTAAAGATGTTGATAGAGGTTTTAGAAAAGAACAATTAGATCAAGTTACTTTTATCTTCTTGTCTACTGTCATTATACCTTTTTCCATTAACTTTCTCTTAAGAACAGCACTGCCTGTTTGAGCCCATCTGTCATATGATTTAATAAGATCTTCCACTTTTGTGATATTAGTGTCAAAACTTACCTCTATAAGTATATCAATAAGGGTAGAGAACCTAGCGCAAACATCTTTATATATGGAACGTAACTCCGATGACCCAGCCACCTTTGACAGATTAGAAAAAGCAAGACCACCAATGTTTATATAATAAGGAAGGTCTATTATTTTTCTGTTAAAACTCTCACTAAAAAAACCTCCCACGTATAATGAATAATCTCCCACATATTTTAGCATTATTTTTTTTTGTTCTATAGGTTCCATTAAAGATTTATGAAATATTATAGATAGTGGAGTATCACCATAAGTCTGATTTAGATCTCCGTTAACAATGTTCTCTTTTGTGTTTTTAGACAGTAGGTTTACGAGATACAATTTTGCTAATTCAGAGATCTTTACGTTCTGATTCTTTATGGCAATATCTATCTGGTCCTTAAAGAACTCGTCCATTTGTTTTGTTATAATAAGGTCCAAAGACATTAAAGAACCTCTCTGCAAAACTTAGTTTGAGACAATAGAAACATTTTCTCTTCCATCTTTAAAGTATTTCCTTGCTACATCCTGTATATCTTTTGTAGTCAGAGATAATACACTTTTGGAGTAGTTAAGCATCGTTGAATATCCATCACCAAACATCTCGTCAAACCCCATAGTTATAGCCTGTTCAGAAAAGGACTGCATTGATATTGCGTTACGACCTATTATGAAGTTTTTGCCTCTTAGAAGTTCCTTTTCAGAAATACTGTCTTCTACAAGTCGTTTTATCTGTTTCCTTATCTCCTCTATGGCTTTGTCTACTTTAGCGTTCTCACTGGCAATATATGCACCAAAATATCCTGTTTCTGGACCATATAACTCAATAGGTGCAACCGTATAAGCAAGGCTCTGTTTGTCTCTAAGTTCCATAAACAACCTACCGCTTTGTCCTCCCAGTACTGAATCAATAAGGCTAAGCGGATACTTGTCTGTTGATCTTAGCCCACAGGTTTTGTAAGCAATAAAGATATGAGCCTGCTTACTCTCTTTCTTAAATCTTGTGATCCTGTTCTCTGCCTGCTCAGGCTCTTCCTTAGGCATAATAATCTCTGGACTCTTATTATCTATTTTAGAGATCAAATCATCAACCCATTTTAGAAGTTCTGACTTATTAAAATCACCTGTAACAGAGAACACAAGTTTCTTTGGGTTTAATATCATCTTATAAAAAGCTATAACATCTGTTCTTGTTATTTTCTTTATACTGTCTAGCGTTCCCAATATATCAAATTTATAAGGATACTCTTTGTACATCGTCTTTAACAATAGCTGTCTAGCGTATTGAGCAAGATTATCTTGTATAGATCTTATATCATCCTCTATTACTTTCTTTTCTGTATCAAAATAGTCCTGTTTAAATTTTGGCTTAAGGATAATCTTAGAAGTAAGATCTAACATATCAGAAAAGAACGGTTTCATAAAATCTACACTTATACCTACGCTATTACGACCGCTAAAAGCGCTTAGACTTGAGGCAGTACTATCTATTATATCAGCTATATCAGCAAAAGATAAATCATCAGCCCCAAGAGTTAATGTCCTAGCTAGAAGGTTGGATATACCCTGATTGGCCTCTGTTTCAAATAACACTCCTCCTGGCATTAATACCTTCATAGAGACTAGAGGAGTTGAAGTTATCCTTCTTGTTATTATCTTAGCACCAGACTTGTGAACAACCATTTCTGGTTCTTCTACTGTTATCTTCGCGTCAAAATTATAGTCAGCGTCTTCAGTAATACTATCAACAACAGAAGTTCTACTGGTGTTATATTCTTTTTTTGATATCACTTTTTCTTTTTTTTGGTCTTTTGTAATAAAACTTTGATTAAATATTTCTAATAATTTTTTTTCTTGTATCTCGCATTCATTTGGAACAACAGCAGAAATACTTACTTTTGAAGCATCTAGATACCTTCCCATAACATCTGTTATGTTCTGAACACCGATTTTTCTAAGTCTGGCAAAATAAGTTTTTTCAAAGTCTAACCCACCAGTAACACATACTAAATGGCCTATCTTACTAGCAAAGCCTTCTACTTTTTCTCTCTCATAAACTTTGTCACTTAAAAGAATTGTTTTTGCTTTTTCTATTTCATTTATACTAACGTCGTTCTTTAATTTTTTTATTTCTTTAGAAAGATCTAACATTACATCGCTAATTCTTTTTTCTGGATCCTTAGTAGATCCATCAAAGGTAAATGATATATTAAAAGTTCCACCATATCTTGGTGTATA
>JBAXWW010000118.1:0-5313 GCA_037128215.1 bacterium
ATTACGAGCAACATGTAGAAAACTTACTCGAATTATCAAATACACATCTAGTCCAAATAAGAAAAAGGTGGAGATTACCAACAGCAACACAAAAACTAACAAACTTTCTAGTAGAATGTATGATAACAAAACAACAGATTATAACGAACCTTTTTGTTTTGGATTCACCAGATGAATTATGGGAAAACCCTGAATTGGATATCATTTATAAAGACTTAAAAAAAATGATGGAGATCTCCTCCAGATTTAAATCTCTAGATTATAAACTAAAACTCATACAAGAAAATTTATCAATAATAGTAGAATTGTCCTCAACAAGAAGTAATCTTTGGCTTGAATTCATAATAGTAGTACTGATCGTTGTAGAATTATTTTTAGCACTTGTTCGTCACACATAACAATATCAAAAAATAAGGTTATCGCCCACTAACCCGCTTGTTACATTAAGAGTACCAAGAGCGACTTCCGAAGCAGTATATCCGTCAAGGCAAGATATCGATTTAACACAAAAGTTTCCAACAGGCACTTTTACTCTATCTTTATATATTTCACCATCATTGCACGTTAATATCTGAGCTTTAAAAGTATCACTACAATCACCATTAGAAAATTTTTCATATATAACATGTATCGTCACACCATCCACAGAAGCACCATTAAAAGCTGTGATCGCATCATAAATATAATACCAATAATGAGAACCATCAGGATTCAGTTGTGGATAAAGATTCTTCATATGAGGTTTGGAGAGTTGTAATGGCTCTACCACCTTATTAGTTGGAACACATTTATCATTAACAAGGTTCTCGTTCTCTAGACACTGTTTAATCGTTTGTGAGACTTGCAAGTCTGTAACTGATTGGTCAACAGGGTTAGACACTTTGCAAGAGGCAAAAAGAACTAGTATCAGTAATAAAAGAATCGCTTTTTTCATTCTATTCACCTCTGATTTTTTAACAAACAGATTATATCATGTGATAAGTTTTTATGTTTTTTTGTTTCTTCAAAAAAACACAAAAGAGGCAAACGGTCAGAACTACTTAATTCTACAAGTAATATAATTTATCAAAAAGCCTTGTCGTAAAAAAATTCTCTCAAATGGAGTAATATATTCTTTTCCTCTAAAGTCAGAGTTATGATAGTCCCTGGTAAGATACGTTATTTCCAATATCCCTTCGCTGGCTAAATCATGCGTGACTTTTAACATCTGTAAAAAATAATCATCATTGTCTGTTTTTATATTTATAGAAGAACCTTTTGTCATTTTAGAGCACAATTGAGCCATATACTTTTTGTTAATCAATCTATTCTTTTTTTGTCTCGTTTTAGGCCATGGATCAGGAAAAAATATATTTACCTGTTCTATCTCTCCTCTAGCAAATAAATCAGGGATAGTTTTTGCATCTATCCTTGCTACATAACAGTTAGATAGATTAAGTTTCTTTATCTTTTGTGCACTACGGTAAACTTCTTTATACTGTAGTTCAAAACCAAGATAGAATTTATTTGGATTCTTTAATGCCAGATCAGAAAGGACTTCGCCATTACCACAGCCTATATCTAATATTACTGGATACAAAAAGGATGCTTTTCTAGAAATAAAATTTTCTTCATTGGAGATGACCTGATTGAATAGAGCAATCTCATCAATATATGGATTTTTAAATCTTTTAATTCTCAAAGTTCTTCTTACTTGTAGTTTTTGTCCAACCAAACCTTAAACTTGTTGAACTCTTTATATGGACTAATAAGTTCCTTTAGAACATCTATCGTTACAGGTACTTCATTTTTGGTCTTACTATTGTCCCAGTATTTAAACTTAGTAACACCCATAAAAATAGATCTACACCAACTATCCAAGGCCTCTATAAGCCATGGTGGCAGGTTGGTTTTGTTGACTTCATGCAGGTAATCCTGAAGTTCTTCTCTAACGTCTGTGATTTTCATGCTCACTCCTCTTGCCATAACTTAATCTTGTAATTTTTTTATAATTCATATACCGTTAAAAGTAAATGTGTTACTTAAACTTGTTTTTCCGTCTCTATAGCTTTGTAGTTAAGGCTTTGGGGCGTATTCCTGTCCCATATAAAGCCAGACCTTTTTTGTTCAATCTATTGGGAAGAAACCTTTTTGGCATGAACAAGATGGACTTTAGTATAATAAAAGCCCCATTAAACACATACAGAACCTTAAATGAGTTTTTCACAAGGAGAATAGACATTCAAAAAAGGATCTTAGCTACTCAAAATATTGTGGCTCCCTGTGAAGGGAAAGTAATACATGCCGGCTTAGTAAACGAAGGTAAACTAACACAGATAAAAGGAATTACTTACTCCCTGGATAACTTAATAATAGATAGGACCATCAGCGATAAATACAAAGCTGGTTCTTTCTGCAACATATATCTTTCTCCAAGAAACTATCACAGATTCCACGTTCCATGTTCTGGTATCATAGAAAAGATAGAACATATTCCAGGGGCTTGCTACCCTGTCAACAGACTAGGACAAAAGATAAAAGGATTATATACGCTGAATGAAAGATTTATTGTAAGTATAAAAAGCAACAATTATAACCTTTGCCTAGCAATCATTGGAGCTACTGCAGTAAGAGAAATCACATTGTTCAAAAAACAAAATGATAAAGTTATAAAGGGCGAGGAGCTTGGAATGTTCCAAATGGGCTCGTCTATAGTTATGCTATCAGATAATAAAGTTTTTTCTTCTAACAATACTATTACTGGCTACGTTAACGTTTTAGCTTCAATAATTAAAACCGATACCGTCTAATATAAAACCAAAAGACTATAAATCTGTTCTAGCTAAACGAAAACCAACATCCCAGGAAACCATAAATGGAGGAAAGGCACCTTTCATTCCAACTTGCAAATATGTAATATCCCTGTCAAAAGCACCGCCTAAACCTAAACGAGAAGCAATACCTTCCCAATTATAGCACCACTCATAAACATTACCGCTCATGTCATATAACCCGAGTGAGTTAGGAGCTAAAAGTTTTACTGCTTGAGTCCCTGTAGGAGGATTAAGAACATCTGAAGTACACCAAGCTACAGCAGCAGTTGCTGTTGTATCTGTATTTGGAGCCCAATCCCAGTTAACAGCATATGCAGTTGCTCCACTCGCATAGTTACCATGAGTCCAATTCACTCCATCTTTATATTTTGCAGCAAGCTCCCATTCGTTACCGGTTAGTAATCTAAAACCTGTTGCATCATTTTTTACATAAGGACTGTCTTCTGTGCCTGCAACTATAGGAAAAGCTAATGGATTATCTGTTGATGTTCTTATCGGTGTTGTATAGGTAGGGTTTGAATAATACACACAAGTGTAATTACTCCCAGTTTTAGCATTGTACCATTCTGTTAATGCATTACTAAAAACCATTGCGTCTCTCCAGTTAATAGTAGTTACTGGTTCATTTTTTTTAGCTGTTGGTGCTATACCTAACTCACTAGCACTTCCTTCTGACCCTGGGCTTACAAAAGTGTAACCATTTGATAACGCCCATGAACGAACTGTATACCAAAGCTCATAAGTTACTTCTGTCTCTCCTATCCAGTATCCTCTACCTACTGTCGCCTTTGGATTGGTCTCATCCATTGACCCAGCTGGAAAACTTAATCCACCTGGTACAGATACCATTTTAAAGCTTACACCGTCTGCAGTAAACGTAACTTTAGTACCTGTTGGTCTAGTAGAAGCGCTTACTGTAACAACATACGCCTTAGTTGTCCGATCTGCTGACGTAACAGTATATGTTACTGGATTTGTAAAATCCTGAGCCACACCATTTGCAGGACTTACACTGGCTCCTTCTGAAATAGTTATAGTAGGTGCTAAATTTGTAAGAGAACTACCCATTGGAAGAGTTAAAGAAATATTAGTGCCACTTATTGTACCAGAGACATCTGAAACAGAAAAAGTGATAATGTCTACTTGTGTTTGACTACTTCCATTACCACCACTACTGCTGTTGTCTTTTGATTCACACGACACAAGCAAGGTTAACAAAGATAAAAAAAGGATAGAAATTGTTTTTTTTAATTTCATTTACAGTGACCTCCTTAGTCATTTTATTTTCAACACCCTATTCTAAAATCTGCTGAAGTTCTTTTCTGTCAGCATCTGTTATATCAGGCTGATCATCGGCTTTTTCTTTTACCATTTTTACTTTTTTTACTTCAGTATTTTTTTTGTCTTTATGTATTTTCTTTTTTTCTGAATCTATAGTTTTTTTACTAGCAGCAGCATGCTTCTTATCTATTGTTTTTTCAGAAGCCATCTCTTTCTTGTCTGTTGTTTTCTTATTTGTTACTTTGCTTTCTACCTTTTTATCTTCTGTTGTTTTATTATCAGAAGGTTCTTCTTTTATGTAAACAATCTCTTTTTTACCTCTAAGCGACTTAAAATATTCAACAACATACGTTTGTATTTTTCTACCATTATATTCAAGCTGTAGCAGTATCAGAACTGCTATAGCAAGCACTACAAGCTTAAAGAAGGCTCTAAACATCTTATGATCCTCCGCTCTTCAATTCATCAAGAACAAGTTTTGTAATATTTCTAAGTGTATCATAGACACCCAAACCATTTACAGCAATCGCCTCAAATTCAGGCTTAGAATATATATTTAGGAACTCAGACATTTCTGCTGCCTGCATAACACCAGCCAGATCCCTCTTGTTATATTGAAAAACCATTGGAATCTTTTTCAGATCATATCCATAATCTTCAAGATGATCCGTAAGTTTTTCCAAAGATTTTTTATTAGCATCCATTCTTTCTTTTTGAGAATCAGCGATGAAAACTAAGCCGTCAGTACCTTTCAATATAAGTTTTCTACTAGACTCATACACAACCTGACCTGGAACAGTATACAGATGAAATCTAGTTTTAAAGCCATTTATTTCCCCTAAATCTAGTGGAAGAAAATCAAAGAAAAAGCTCCTATTATCTTCACCAGAAAGAGAAATAAGTTTACCTTTAGTCCCTGGTTCAGCCTTATCATATATGTATTTTAGATTAGTAGTTTTACCACTTAGACCAGGACCATAGTAAACTATTTTGCAGTTTATTTCTTTCACCATAACTTAAAATAATTTCATTTTATTTTTGGTGAATCAAAATAAAGTATACTTTTGCACACGCTTGGAGAGATGGCAGAGTGGTCGATTGCGGCGGTCTTGAAAACCGTTGTACCGAGAGGTACCGGGGGTTCGAATCCCTCTCTCTCCGCACTTACGGGTGTAGCTCAGTTGGTAGAGCACTGGTCTCCAAAACCAGGTGTCGGGCG
>JBAXWW010000119.1:0-5301 GCA_037128215.1 bacterium
ATTTTAGTTGAAGCACATGCTCCAAGTATAAGTAAAGAAAACAAAATTAAAATATTTTTCATCAAAATTCCTCCGAAAGTATTAATCTTTAAAAGCATTTTAAGGTAAATGTCTTTTTTAGTCAAAAAAATAATTAGATTGGATTTGGAATTTCAATAAAAGTTGTTTTTACGTCAAATTTTGTGCTTATAAGTTTAGCTAGAGCTATAACCCCCAATCTTTCAGAATTATAATGTCCAATAGATATAAAATTCAGTGAATTTTCTCTGGCTACTTCTTGTACATATTCTGTTGGTTCTCCTGTTAAAAAAAGATCCAATCCTTCATCTATTGCCTGATACATCATTTCTGGTGCAGCACCGCTAATAACACAAAGATTTTTGATCTTCTTTTTTCCGAAAGTTAGGCATAATGGCTCTGTAAATAGGTTGTTGTGCAAAGTTTTTAAAATCTTGGAGATCTCTTCTGTCTTCTTAAAGTTAGCTTTGAAACCTATAAAATTTCCTTTATATTTTCCAAAAGGCTTAATCACAGATATGTTAAATAGATTTATCAACTGAGCGTTATTACCAACTATTGGGTGTTTATCTAAAGGCAAATGATACGCCAATAAATTTATATTGTTTGAAAGTAACAAATTGATTCTTTCTCTTAAGAAACCCTTTAAAGGCAGGCAATCTCCCCAAAATAATCCATGGTGTACTATTATCATATCTG
The DNA here is from genome assembly GCA_037128215.1 of bacterium. GTDB lineage: Bacteria > Bdellovibrionota > JAFGOL01 > JAFGOL01 > JAFGOL01 > JAPLFT01. The sequence continues at coordinate 718 of JBAXWW010000119.1, forward strand.
CTTTTTGCTCAATAGCCTTTTTGAAAAGTTCTTTAGAAGCTGAAACTCCAACAATTATTTTTTTTACTTCTTTTTTGCCTTCTATCTGGAGACCGTTCATTGCCCTATCATTTGTTGAGCTTATTTCTAGGTAGTCATTAAGAAATTTTAAGATGCTGTTTCTGTCTGCCATATTAATTCCTCATATAAACAGTTCGTGCTGGATTTGGTATCTCGATCTTGTTCTCTTTAAACTGTTTAAGTATTTCTTTTACCACTTCATGTTTAACAGGGAACTGTTGCGTGATTTCCTTTACCCTAACTATTACGTTTAGGTCTATGCTAGAGTCTCCTATGGTATGGTATCTTACTATTGGCTCAAAATCAGAGACACCCTCTTTATGGCTATTTATTACTTTTTTAGCTGCTTGTATGACTATCTTTTCTACAAAATCCAGATCACTGTCTTTGCTGATTTTAACTCCTATAAGCACGGGGATTTCTTTACTCGGCTTGTAGTAGTTGGTTATGATGGTATCGGCTATTTTCAGGTTGGGGATAACTATCATGTTGTTAGTTGTGGACCTTATTGTTGTATATCTCCACGTTATATCTTCAACGTACCCTTCCTGACCAGTTTCAAGACTTATATAGTCACCTGGAAGTAGTTGCTTTGCTGCTATTATCTGAACTCCAGAGAACAGGTTGGCAAGAGTTGGTTGTAACGCTAATGCTACCGCTATACCACCAACACCCAAAGCTGTAAGTATAGGAGTAATAGGAATGTTAAAATTGTTCAAGATAACTAAAGCACCCATGACGTAAATAACGATTCTTATGATATTTCTTAGTATAGAAGAGGCAGGGAATATCTTGTCTATTTTTGAAGTATTATATGTAACAAAGCCAACAGCCATTCTTGCGGTAATTATAGTAAAGATAAGTATTATAAAAGCATTAAACGTCTTGTGAACATAGAACATAGCCATCAGGTCTAGGTTTTCGTTCCTAACAGCGATATAGATACCTGTGATTAGAAATATTATTCTAGACATTCCCCTAACGGAGTCGATAATTACATCATCACCTTTCCATTCTGTTTTTTCGGACCATATTCTCAACCTGTACATTATTATTTTTTCGAATAAGTAGCCTAACACAAAACTTGCAAAAATAATTATGACAGGTAGAATGTATCTATGGAGATTTATAGTTTCCATGGTTTCCTCCTTTGTGGATCTTAGAGGGGTATTATAATTGAAAAATTCTAGATCTGGCAATCTTCATTTTGTTAAACTGGACAAAGGTGAAGAATTAATAAGTACAGTAAGCTCTTTTGCCAACGAAATAGGCGTTGTATCAGCTTTTGTTACTGGCATAGGTGTATTAAAAAATATTGAACTTGGATACTTTGACGTACAAAAATCTGCGTATGACATAAAGAAGCTAAATGGAGAGTTTGAGCTAGTTTCTCTTATGGGTAATATAGGAAGAGTAGATGGTAAGGCTGGAGTTCATTTTCATGTAGTACTGTCTGATAAAGATTTTAAATGTATTGGCGGACATCTTTTAAAGGCTGATATAGGTGTTACATGCGAAATGGTAATAGCATCTACTGATATGAAGTTGGAGAGGACGTATGATCCTGATACCAAATTGAAATTACTAAGTCCAAGTTGTTGTGAGGAAAATTGATGATTAAATTTTTATTATTGATCCTTGGATTATCTCTAAATGTTTATGGTGCAGATAAATATCCAACGATGAAAGATGAATACCAGAACATAGAAGATATGATAAATAAACTCGAGAGTGATATAGAACCACCAAGTCAGGCGAACACACCTAAAGAGACACCACCACCTATTAAGGAGTTTGTAGTCCCAGTAACTCAGCCTAAAGTAGTAGAGACTAAGGTTGTTGAACCTAAAGTTGTGGAACCTAAAAACATCGAGACTAAGACAATTGAACCTAAAGTAGTAGAGACTAAAGCAGTTGAGCCACAAATTGTAGAACCTAAAGTAGTAGAACCTAAAATTGTAGAGACTAAGGTTGTTGAACCTAAAGTAGTAGAGACTAAAGCAGTTGAACCACAAATTGTAGAACCTAAAGTTGTAGAAGCTCAAAAAATAGAACCACAATTTTCTGCACCTCAAGTAATAGAGCCACAAATTATGGAGCCTCAGCAAATTGCACAACCTCAAGTTGCCGAACCTCAAGTTATAGAACCGCAATTTGTGGCACCACAAATTGCAGAGCCACAGATTGTAGAACCTAAAATTGTAGAAGCTCAAAAAATAGAACCTCAAGTTGTAGCCCCTCAAGTTACAGAAACTAAAGTTTCAGGAATAAAAAGTTATATAGATGAAAAATCTGGCAAGAATTATAAAAAACAGATCAAGATACGAGAAGGGTTGAAGGGAACATCTGTTTATGAATCTACGTCAAGAAGTAATGATGTAGACAAGGAAGGAGTATATCATTTTGCTTATATGCCACCTGTTAACACAGATGGTTTTAATGAAGAAGGCGTTTATGATGGTAAAGTTGGCCATTTTGTATTTAATGTCTATGGCGACTATGTTCTGTACTATAAGGCTTTGCAGAATAGAAATACATGGGGGGCTGATTTTCAGATCGGAGGCCAATTTGACATAAAACCATTTGCATTAGCACTAATGATGGATGGTTCTATGAGAGGAGCCAACGCTACGCATGTTAAATTATATGGTATTGGTCCAAGGCTAAGAGCTTCCTACAGATTTAATTCTTGGGTATATCCATTTATAGAGGGCGGTTTAGAGTTTGCTAAGTTAGAGAACAAAAGCCAATGGGTAAAGCCATTTACTGTTCTTGGTGGTGGTGCAATGTTTAGACTTGGAAAAGTTGATAGAAAGGCAGAAATAAACCTTCATAAGGATTTTAACGTATCACAGATTCTTTTTGTAATAAGTGCAGAAATATTAACGTCTCCAGAACTTAGTGTTGAAACTCCAGACTGTGCACTTATAAAAGCCGGTTTAGCTATCGAGTTTTTCTAGTTTGAACCAAAGTGTCGTCCATTCCTGAATTTGTTCTTTTTTACAGAGAACTAGTCCTTCTATTTTTGAAAATTCAGAAATAACCAACTCTTTTTCTTTTTCCAATATTCCAGATAATATCAGATCTGAGTTATGTCCTCTTAACATTTTTACTAAAGTCTCTTTGTTAGGAACTAGCACTTCGGGTATTATGTTGGCCAGTATAATATCATAGTATCTATAGTCGCTAAGATCCTCTAATGTTGTATGCTCTGCATTAACTCCTGACTTTATGTCATTTGCGATTAAATTTTCTTTTGTTGTGTCTACTGCTTCTATGTCATTATCTATTGCCAAAATATTCTGTATTCCCATCTTGTATGCAACTATAGCAAGGATGCCGCTACCTGTTCCAGCATCTAATAATCGTATCGTATTAAAATCATTATGTGTCTTTTTATCCTTTATGATCTCTTCAAGTAGAACTATTACTCCTCTTGTTGTCTCATGCAAACCAGTCCCAAATGCTGCTCCTGGGTCTATGGTAACGACTACTTCTTCATCTTTTTGTAAATATTCTTCCCAGCTTGGTTTGATTACGATATTTTTCCCAATTTTTTGAGGTTTAAAATATTTTTTCCATTCAGTCTCTGTGGCCGGGTCATAGTCAATTGTGCTTATTTCCATCTCATATGTTACTGATTTAAGATTATTCTTTATTAGGATCTTTATATAATCATCAGACATCTTTTCGTTGTATGGCATATATACATTTATAATGATGTGGCCGGTCTCAGATAAAGTTTCTTCTATCCCATCAGGGCTTAGCAGATAACCCACAACCCCTGTAACCATCTCTGCGTTATCTTTATCAACAACAATTTTTAAGTTCCTGTATTTTCTGTTCATATATACACCTTTACGCAGACTCTATAATAACTGTTTGTATTTCGCCACCTAAAATGATAAAAATGATTATATGGCTTCAAAAATGGTCGGTGATTTTATAAAAAGAAGAAGATCAGCCTTAAAGCTTACACAAAAGCAGCTTTCAGACAGGCTTGGATTTAACACATATCAATTCATATCTAACCTAGAAAGAGGGGTAGCGGAAATTCCACCATCTAGGGTTAAAGATTTTGCTGAGGCTCTGCAAATTGATAATAATGAATTTGCTAATCTTGTGTCTGAATCTTTGAAAAGAAAAATACTAAAGAAAAAAGACTTGATGGGAGGAGTTGAAGATCCTTTTATAGATAAATTTCTTTGTTCTTGGAGTCTTGCTAGTGAAGAAGATAAATCATTAATAAAGACGCTGGTGTCTAAAGTACTGGATATAAATAAATGAGGTTTTTTATGCTATTTATAACCATTTTTTTAAATATATTATTTTTGACTTCTACTCTTAATGCAGAATGTATAATAAAGGATAATGTTGAGCTTAGGAAAAATCCAAGTTTAAAAGCTCCAGTTACCTGGAAGGTTAGGCAATATTTTCCAGTAAAAAAAATAGCTGAAACAAAATATTGGATGAAAGTCATGGACCTAGAAAAAGGTCGTCACTGGATCCAAAAAGATCTTCTTA
>JBAXWW010000120.1:0-5245 GCA_037128215.1 bacterium
TGTTTATCAAAAAAGCTTGAAACATCCCAGTTAGCAAGGGTTACAATTTCATCTTTTATGTTTTGATCATTATATCCATTACTCAGAATCTCTTTTTCTGTAGAAAGTAAGACCATCAATTTATCTAAATTTAACTTTAGGCCTGATGCCTTAATTATCTCTAAATCAATAGCCATAGCAACAAACAGGTCATCACTCTCATGCGAACTATCATACTTTATGTACTTACTAGATATATATTCTAAAAAATCTTTTTCACTTAAGATCTTGGAAGAAACAAGGCTAATAAGAGCATAATAGTTTGTTACTCCCTCTTTAAACCAGGCCATTTCCTCTTCTAGTCCATTCGCTGGTTTTATATAGTTACCGTTCCATAAATGAAAATGTTCATGCGCCAGCAGTTTCAAAAATTCAAGATCTTTAAGCTCTGTTTTTTCTGGTAGCATATAAACTATAGCGTTGCTGTATTGAAAGCCATGACCTCTTTTTATTTTACTACTTTTTATGAAAAGAACATCCATTTTATTTGTAGGCATGAACCCCAAAAGTTCATATTGTTTTGTAGCTATTATTCTGTATAGATTTTTAATTTTTTTTATTAGCGACTTATTCCAATCACCAACAAAAGAACAGGAGTAGTTAGTCTTGTTTATTTTAAGAGCTTCATTCTTTATTTTACCTGCTATAAATAAGCTTGAATCTAACTTCTCTAGTTCTTTTAAATTTATATAATTCATCTGAGTTCCAAGGCTGGATTTAAAAGATTCTAGATCCTTAATAGAAAAGGTCACATTAATGATTGGATTATTATCTTTGTCTTCTCTTAAAATAGGTTTTATAAAAAGATTGCTTCCATGTATGACAGCAGAATCTTCTATGAAAATATTAGACAGGCTTTTTGTTTTATTTAAATTTTCTATATATGGCCTTACCGGTGAATGAAAAGAAATAAACAAGTCATCTGTGAAATTAGTAATGCAGAAGATGTTCTCTCCCTTTTTAGAGATTTTAAGATTTGTTTGTTTTTTGTTTTGAGCTTTTATATCAATTATTGACTCAGGATTATACCCGAAACACAACTGGTCTGTTTTTGGAAAATATGACATTTTTATTTTTACATCTGCAGAATCTGGCTGGATGAGTATCTCATAATTGATGACAGGGTGATCTTCAGCCGCATAAAGCCCTAGAGCTAAAAAAGATAAAAATATATTAAAACACAGTTTTATAAGAGGTCTATTTTTTTGCATTATTAGTTTTATTTTTGGATTGTTTCTTAGCTTTCTCCAAGTCAAGTTTTGTACTTGGATCTTCTGCTATTAATTTTGAAGAAAGTTTTTCTAGTAGATTAAATTTTCTTGGTTCTTCCTTGCAGTACCTTATTTCTTCATATTCATTTGCATTATCAGCCAAGAAAAGGGTCTTGTTTTTGTCCTTAGCTCCCTCTATCCATATTAGTGTTCCATTGCTTACGTAAGAATATAATGACTCATTAGTTGGAGCATTTTTACAGTTTAATAATTTGTTCTCTTTTATAGCACATAGTCTTATTAAAAAACTCCTTTCCTCTGTTGTACACTTATATTTAGGCGACAAAGTTCCTTCAGACAGGTTTATATCTGTTTTTTCCAAGACTAATTTTTCATCATTCAACACACTGATAAAACCATCCCAGACAGTTTTTAATTTATAACTACTAGCCATTGAAGTCAGTATATTGGTGTCTTGTTGAACAGTAAACATAGGCTCGCTTGAAAGCGCATAGTACTTTTGATATTTTATGGCCTGTGCGTATAATTTGGGCGTTTTTTCTTGTTCAGAAGTACTCAACTTAAGATTTTTTGATATAGCTTCATATAAATCTTTCCTATTAGCATTCTCTGATTTTATCAGATCCATCTCTGTAGGACTTGTTGTAGCTGCACTATCTAAGAAACCAGTAATTTCATTCTCTGTTGCTTTTCCTGCCTTCTTTAATGCTGATATTTTCATGTAAGTAAGATTTCTTTTTGCGGCTATTGAATGCAAGACTTGTGGAATATTGGATAAATATGTTGATTCATATTGAGTATCATAGGGAAAAACATTCTCTACATCCAAAACAAGCTGTAAGATCTTGTATTCTATGGAATCAGGTTTGTATCTTGGAATATCTATATTAATGGGTTCTTCCATCGTTCCAAAAGAGACTTTAGGGGTTATAACCCACTCTCTTGGCTGTTCTGCTGCATTCAGAATAGAAGAAATCAGAAGAAGAATGTAAATCATATTGTATCCTCTAATAAGTTATTTATATCTAAAACACTTAAGCGACAAGTCCCTTTAACAGCTATCCTCCGAACTTATTTACTTTTTTGTTCTATTGTTTCCGCCTTATATTGGATATTTTCTAGCATGGTAGTCGCCCTTTCCAAGACTTGAGTACGAACAAGAGCTAGAGGAAGAAACCTATATAGAGCCCAAGTAAGCTCCGCTCTTCCAGTAAAGTAGGTAACAAAATATTGTGTTCCTGGAAGAGTAATGAACTTAAAGGTACCCTCTATCTCTTTTGCCAATTTAGAAGCCTCCCTCATCTTAAGAGTAAAAGATGGAATAGTCTCTTGCTGTGTTTGATCAAAGATCAGCAAGTCTAGTCTATAGTTACCTCTAAAACCTGTTCTTAATGTAATTCTAGTATCAAACCATTGTAGCTTTTCATCTTTTAGGTAGTTAAGAGAATCTATATCTACAAAGTATTTTCCCTTTTCTCCATTTCTTCGGATATTTACATCTTTCAATAGCCAATTATTATAGTCTTTATAGTCCCTGATTAAATGGGAGGCCTTTTGGTAATTTACAGGGACAATTATCACTGTTTCAAGGTTGAATGCTCCATCTTTTTTGTACAACATGGAATACTGTGCTGATAGATTTTTCTTTTCCTTTATATTATCAAAAATTCCAAGGCTGCTTATCTTGATAAATATTTGCTGATCAGTTGCGGATAAACTCTTAAAGTATTTTAAATGTTCCCGGTTCATAGATATAGAGAAGTCTTTTTTCGCGTTCTTTTTAACGACAGGGATGTCAAGGCTGTTATCCTCTATAGTTTGAAAATAACTCATTTTTATATCACTCGTAGGTGTGGAGTAAAATTGTGTAGGTTCAAAGACGCTATCCGAACCAAAGAGACCAAATAAAGAACTTATAAAAATCAATAAAAGCATTTTAAATATATATTACAATAAAATCTAAGTTGCGATATAAAAGTTAAGAATGAACACTCAGGATAAAAGAAAGATAAGAAGGCTTGTGGCTGGAATTACTTTATTTATAGCTGTTTTATCAATACTGGTAATAGCTTTTGTAAATGCTATGGCCTTTACCAAATACCCTTTTGCGGGTTTTTTCTTTCAGCCGAATAGATATGTCTCTTTTACAGAAAGAGCTCAATGGGAAGGGATGAAGAATGGTATCAAGCCTCTTTACCGTCTAGAAAAGATCAATGGTGAACAGGTAACAGATGGGACCCAGGCCTTAAAAAAAGTACAATGTATGCCAGACAACGCCAAGGTTGCTTTTACCTTCAATACTGATTATGGTGTAAAAGAGGTAAATATTAGTCTATCTAAATTTACTCTTAATGACTTTTCTGTAACTTTTTTGCTACCTTTTTTAATTGGCTTGTTCTTTTTGGTAACAGGCTTTGCTGTTTATCTTCTTAATCCATTTAAAAAGATCGCTTTTATTCATTATCTTTCATCTTTATTCGTAGCCTTGTTTTATTCTACAGTTCTGGATTCAAATACCACCTATTGGTTTTATAGATTATTTGCTCTATACCCTCTATTTGGTGCCGCATCTGTACATCTTATACTTTGTATAACTGCCTCTGATTTTATGAGGAAGCACCCAATAACCAACGCTCTACCATATGTGTTGGCCTCCATAATAGTTGGAGTCCAAGAATATTATTTGTATTCTAATTATTCTGCATCACTTCTTTATATGCTTTCTCCCATCTTTTTGGTGGGATGTCTGACGATGAACTTTGTTTATCTTTTCATACATTACATTACTACTAAAGATATCGTTGCTAGAAGAAAAATTAGGTTTTACCTGATTGGTTTATTCTTTGGTACGGTCATACCAGCGCTTTGGTCCATTACTTTTGCCTTTGGTCGCCCACTTATTAGCCTAGATTGGGCAATAGCTCTGTCCATTTTTTACCCCGCTTTTACAGGCTACGCTATTACCAGAGAGGACCTTTTTAACCTTGAGAGTATTGTCCGTACATCTTTGGAGTATATCGTTTTTACCGGTGTTATTTTAGCTTCCTACTTTATAATAGTTGCTGTAACTTCATTGGCTGTTCAAAAATATATACAGAGTACTCCTTTTATACATACAATAATAACGATTTTGGTTGTTGTTATCTTATTACCTTTTAAAAATAGAATTCAAACATTAATTGACAAAACATTCTACCCAGAACGTTTTGATACCTTAGATAGACTAAATGATATAAATGTCGCTCTATCATATGTAAGAGACAAAAAAACGCTTGGTGTAGTTCTTGGCAGAAAAATCAGCAAAGCTATTAATTTAAGATCAGTGGGATTAATGTATCCATCTAAAGATGGCAAAACTGCTATTTATTCTTCTAATAGAGGATTGATAAGTATAGATATAAGTCGTCATGCAATGGAGCGTATATTTTTAAGACCAGGCATACTTGAGTATATAAATGATCTAGTAGAAGCTCTTCCACCAAGAGCGAAGAGAACAGAACTTGCTGATCTTAAGTCCCTCTCTGCACAATATTTTTTACCGATAGGTAAGGAAAAGATTAAGGGAATTCTTGTTATAGGAGAGAAAATAGATGAAGGAACTAGATTTATTCATGATGATTTTCAATTTCTAAAGTCTTTATACCCACAAATAGAAATAGCTCTTATCAATTCTGAACTACATGAACAAAAGGCGGAACAAGAAAAATTTGCTGCTATAGGTGAAGTAGCAAGTGTAATCGTACATGAGATAAAAAACCCATTAGGCATAATTAAGGTTAGTAGTAACACCCTTAAAAGGCGTATGCCAGATGATCCACAAGCTGTTGAGATGCTTGGTTTTATAGAGGAAGAAGTTAATAGGATGAACGATACCATTACAAATTTTCTAAATTTTGCTAGACCAAAACACCCTATAAAAAGGAATTACAGTGTGGAAGAGTTTAGTGCATACCTTACAAACATACGACCAGAAG
>JBAXWW010000121.1:0-5184 GCA_037128215.1 bacterium
CTACTTTTACAATAAGATCTGGAAATATTACTACTGGTCTAGCACCAACATACAGCAATTCTGGCTTAAATTATCTGAGCAACTCTATGGCCTTTTATAATTTAAACGGAGTTAAAAGACTGTATTTGATATACGTTGCTAACAGTGCAGCCAATGCAGTATTCCAAACATCTACTGACGGTGGAAACACCTGGGGAAGTAAAAACCTAGCTCTTTAAAAAAGCCAAGTTACAGCTTTTGGGAAAATTTTTGCCCACTCACATTCAGAATGAGTTCCACCTTCAACTAATTCTATAAAAAAGTTCTCTTTTTTTGATATTTTTTTACTTAGTAGATCATGGACGTACTGAGTTGTATCCAGATAGTCCTTTGCTCTTTGTTCATCGCCCTCTTTTGTTCCAACAGAAAAATAAATTTTCATTGAACTATCAATTATCGTGTTGTTTAAAAATGAATCAAGATTGTTCTTATAAAGCCAAAAAGCAGGCGACAAAAGACCCACCCTAGAGAAAATATCAGGATTTTTAAGCGCTATATAAGCAGAAATATATGCCCCCATAGAGCTGCCCATTACGCCAGTAAAATCCTTTCCTTTTTTTGTTCTATAATTAGCATCTACATATGGCTTCAGTGTATTAACTATAAAATCAGAATATAAAGAGCCTTTCCCTGCAAGTTCTAACCAAGGGTTATATTCACGCATTCTGTTCTTGCCAGCATTATCTACACCAACGACTATAATTCCTTCATGTTTTTTCTCATCATAAAGACAATCCAAGGTATTGGCAATATTCCAAGATCCTGCAAAAGATGTTTCACTATAAAAAAGATTTTGCCCATCGTGCATATAAAGTACTGGATAGCTCTTGCCAGAACTTTTATAATCTGGAGGCAAATATATCCATATTCTTCGTTTTGTATTTAATTGTGGAATTAAAAAATCGTTAATTATACTAACGGACATATAACTTTAGTCGACCGTAATAGACTTGCTAACATTTTTTGGCGAATCAGGATGTACGCCATGATCCTCTATTTCTAAAGCATCAAGAGCGTTCAGCTTTTTAATGCTCATATTAAGAGCCAGCAATTGTAGAACGACTGCACTAGAAAAGATCGACAACATGTTACTGCCAGTCTTAGGCAAGGTTATATAGCCAGATCTGTATTTTGATTCCTTACACATAACTGGTACCTTAGAAGCTGCATCCCTAAGGTTCTGATTCTCTTCTGCTATAACATAAATATCAGCACCACGTATTTTGTGTGTATTGATCTGAGAGACAGTAAGGTTTACATCCTTTTCATAAGGACCAGTAACAAATACAAGCGGATAGTTTTTATAGAGACTATTAAAAAGATTATGACTTTCAAAAACAGAAGTAAAAACTTTTAGCTCAACAGCATCCAAGTTATTTGGACGTGTATTGGTAAAAGCATAATCTGCTACAGCCTTATATATGTTGCTTATATTATCGGCGCTGATCTTTTTACCATCCTGTCCACTGATAGAAGATCCTATAATTTCAGAGAACTTTAGCAACAAAGATCTAACACCATCAAAACCAAAAATGGTATTAACACCTAAGATAGTATTTGGACCATGTTTAAACTCTGTACCCTCGTAACCTTCTGTATGGTTTAAAACAACTTCCCTAACCTTCAAAGCACCTTCTCTTGCTATACCCTGCATACCTGTTGCCAGTATATGAAGACTTGGAGCAAGATACAGATCCTGCGCAACTTTTTCTATTTCTTGTTTAGTCGTTTCTATCGTCTTGTTTATTAGACCTGGAATAAGATCTAAGTATTCACGATGTTTCTTTACATCATCTGTACCATGTAATTTTTCTGCCACATTAAGAGCCAGTATATAGAAAACAAGCAATTGATTTATAAAACTTTTAGTCGCTGGAACTGAAATTTCTGCACCACAGAAAAGAGGAATAAAAAGACTGCTTTTTTCCAAAGCAAGAGTAGAATTAACATTATTAAGTATCGTTACATTTACAGTATTAACTCCAGAGTCTCTAACAAGATTAAATATATCGATAAGGTCTTTAGTCTCTCCACTTTGGCTAACCCCTATTAAGACATCCCCTTCCTTTACTGATTTTGAACACTGAGACCTAAAATCACCAGGCAACATCGGTGATATATTCATTCCGGCCATATTGTTAAAGAATATCCCTGCAGTCTTTGCAGCATTATATGAGGTACCACAGGCTACACAGTATACAGATCGACCATTCTTCTTGGCATCAATAAGTATATCAACAAATCTTTCCGCTCTATCACGAGCATCTTTTATTTCATCAAACATAAAAATAGAATCTGCAAACTTTAAGATCGAATGATCATTAGAGTTAATATCAAGCTTGGATACTTCCTCCAGAAAACTACCAAGAGTGGACTCAAATCCCTGCTTAAGAGTTATCTTAGATCCTTTTATAATATCATTAAGCTCTAGAGCCTGCTTTGAATTAAGAAAAGTATGGCATTGCTCTATAAAATCGTCCCATTTAACATTATTTGAAAGCCTGTTTATATTATCCCTAACAAAAGAGACAAGACTTGGGGCTTTTTTTTCTATTTCATTTATAGAATCAAACTGTGCGTTTTCTCCCTTATAAAAAGCGATAACCCTTTTACTCGCTTCTACTTGGCTATAGATCTCTTGCTCCATAAAATATTTGAATGGCTCATTTAATTTTGTTTCTTCGGTCTTTAGCTTACTTCTTACTGGTTCTCGCTGCAGACTCTCTCCTGTGCTAAGATTATAAAAAGAATATTCTTCTGAGTTAAACAGACAAAATTCATTTTCGTTCATAGGAAGCAATATTTTAGTTTGAGACAAAACAGCACCCAAATCTGAAGATGCCATTATAAAAGGAACATCATCCGTATCATATCCCTGCCCCATATATAAACTACTTCCTGCCTTTATAGAGGCCATGTTCTGTGTAACAGGATCTACTATAACTGCAGCAAATGAACCGACGATCTTCTTAAATGCATTTAATATTGCGACATTTAAAGCACTTGTTCTTAATTTTGTATCATTTACATCTGATAGCTTTTTAAGTTCTAATGCAAAGAAATGTTCTACCATATGTACAAGCATCTCTCCGTCGTTATCACTAACTACATCATGCCCCTCTGAAATTAACCACTGTTTTAGTTGATCACAGTTAGTTATGTTGCCATTATGTGCGCCATAGATATGTGTTTTACACTTAACTTCATGAGGCTGGGCATTCTCTTTTGTTACAGTACCAAAAGTGGCCCATCTTACTTGCCCGCAGAAGACCCGTCCTTGTAAACCATAGATATTGAGTTTTTCTGTAACTACAGTAGGAGATCCAACATCCTTCTTGAGAAAGATTTCCCCTTTGCTGTTCTGTATAGCAGCGCCAGTAGAATCATAGCCACGATATTCAAGCATCCTTAACAATTTAGATGCTATTGTACCAAGCTTAGGTCGATCTGTTTTACATCTTAGTCCTAATACTCCACACATAGTTTTGAATGTATATATCAAAAACTAATCCCCTGCAAGGCAGGGTTTTCCTTGTATTAACAGTAAAATAACTTATAATTCTAAAGCATAAGAACAGATGGCTCTTGTCACCACACACATTAATACGGAGGCAACCTATGAAAAGATTTTTAATTCTTACTCTAGTACTTCTTTCTTCAACTGCAATTTATGCGCAATCTTGCAGTGACGGTGGATTAACAAAAAAAGAAGTTAATCAAGGCGTATGGTATACAGTGGCTGATCGTAACGGTACACCATTTGATATGATCTTAATTCAATCAGATGTTATAAAGAACACTGCAACTCCAAAAAAAGAAACAGAAGCAAAACCTACAAGTAATGCCCCAGCAAATACAACTATAACAATAACTAAATGTAATACTAAAACATGTGATTCACAGACATATCATGGATGGGGCAGCGTAGATAATAGATAAAAGACTTAAAAAGAACGCCTATTAATCAGAAAAAATAAGTGAGCCTCTACTTAGTAGGGGCTCACTTGTTTTTTTTAAGAATATCTATTAATTCAAAAAACAACTGCTTAACGCTGGACTCTGTCTGCATGTGATGCCATGACGTAGACATTATCCTTTCCTTTAGTTTATCTAGTTCAAGAGCCATATCTTTTTTAGTTTTAACTTTATTTTTGATAGTTTTTTTTGCTTTTTTAACCGACATTTTATCTCCTGTTTAGAAAATTAATGTTATTCTATTTAATGTATAGCAGAAAAAAGGTCTAGTTAAAGATGATAAAAAATATAATAGTAAAAGAGCCTTTAAACAAGATAGACAGTGATTGGCTACCTTATAACTGGGATCTTAATATTTACAGGGGATGTAGCCATACTTGCAGGTATTGCTACGCCTTGTATTCACATAAATATCTTGAATCAGAAAATTTTTTTGGGGATATTTTTGTAAAGACCAATATCGCACAGGCATTAGATAGAAAACTATCTTCAAAAAGCTGGAGAGGAGAAATAATAAATCTAGGAGGAGTAACAGATTCATATCAACAGATAGAAAAACAAAACTTAATCATGCGAGACATTCTTAAAGTAATGATAAAGCACAGAAATCCAATCTGTATATCAACAAAATCAGAGCTAATCTTAAGGGATATAGATCTGTTCTGTGAACTAGCATCTTACACTAAGGTCAACATTGCTGTAACAATAACAACAACAGATGAGGCTTTGCAAAAGATAATAGAGCCAGGGGCATCCAGTCCAAAAAAAAGATTTGAGATATTAGAACAATTCTCTAAGACCAAAATTTCAACAGGACTTCATTTAATGCCGATATTACCCTTTATCAGCGATAATAAAAGTTCTTTAGAAGATATTTTTTCAAATGCTAGAAAAGCAAACTGCAACTATGTTATAACTGCTGTTCTTAATCTTAGGGGAGATACAAAAACCAATTATTTAAAGTTCATAGAACAAAAATTCCCAGACCTAATAAGCAAATATACTTCTCTATATAAGTCTTCTTTTGTCACAAAAGAATATAACAAAAGTCTATATAAAGAGATCAATCTACTAAAACGTAAATATCATTATTTTAATGAACATGAGTTAGAGCAGATAAAAGAAAAACTTATAGAGCAATTGGACCTAGACCTTTAAGAAGACTATTAT
>JBAXWW010000122.1:0-5180 GCA_037128215.1 bacterium
TTTCTACAACTAGAAGAGGCTATCGATAAACTTAGAAGCCTGAACTTAGATGTTTTACAAGAAGAAGAATTAAGTACATTAGAAGAAGACATGATCAAAGCAAAAAACATGGGAGATCAAAATCAAAAAGCAGAGAGACTCAAATCAGCCTTAATCGATTACCTTAAAGAGAACAAATATACTTCAGAATCATTGTATCAACTTGCTGATAAGGCTCTTAACAGCAATATGCTCGCAACAGATATAAATAAGACATTAGTGCTATTTGCTGATGGCTTCCTAGAATATTTATACAATAGACGGAATGAACTAGAGAATAGCTCTGATCTGATAACAGAATATGATTATTTGCTTCTTGCTTATGGCGGATTAATACTTAACAACAGAAGAGCACTCTTATCATATGACGTAGATTACAAGTTAGTTTATAAGATCGTAACAGAGATCAAAAACAAATATAACATCCAATGTACTATCTCAACTGACAAAGACCTTAAAAAGCTTAGCCATGAATTTAAATTTAAGAGTGCTCCGTTCAAAAGTATAATGATCAAATAACTTTGTAGTATATTGGCAATAATTTTATGTTAGGTATCTTATCTATAAAAGCATTCAAGCGTTTTGGATCATAATTAAAATAATTAAACACCAATACTGGTCTTGAGTATTTCTTAAGGTCTGGCAGTTCTTTAATCAAGGCAAGATTTAAGATACTTACATCGTTGTTTCTTAAAATATCCAACTCATAATTAAGTCTTGGATTGTCCGAAGATTCAACAGAGTTAAGACACAATACAATATCTGCCAATTTAAGAAATTCACCATCTGTTATTTTGCTTGTATCAAACAAGACAGTTTTATAATCTTTTATTTTATTGGTATAATATTTTTCTGGGTGTTCATAATTATCGTTCCAACCCCAACGGCCTATTGAACATATCGGAGTATCAGAGGATCTTCCCCTAAAGCTTTTCTTGTTGTTATAAGCATACTTAATCTTGCATTTTAAATAACAACCTTGGCACTCTGCTATTCTTTCTTCAAACCCAGTCCATTTTGAATTAGGAATATTCTCTGACAGAGAACCTGTAGGACAAGAATCTATACACATCCCACAAAGTGTACATGATGATTCTGAGATCATGTTTTTTGTATTAGAAGAAAGGACGACTCCAAGGCCTCTGCCAATAAAAGACAGCGCATCCACTCCAGCAACTTCTTTACATACGCTTATACACTTACCACATTTTATACATTTTGATGGTTCATGCAGCATATGTTTTAGGCTTTGATCAGAGAATGCAGGTATAACACCAGTACTTACTTTTTTATCCTTTGTAGAGACTTGTTTATATTTATTTGGATCAGCGTTGTAATCTATAGAATATTTTCGTAATTCACATTCATCTAGAACAGAACAACCGCAGTTTATGCATCGTTCTGATTCCTTAACAGCATAAATTTTTTCATATCCAGACTCTATTTCTCTAAAGTTGTGTATTCTTTCTGGCGCAGACAAATGGCTAACCATAACACGTTCCTGTTTGTCATTATGTGAGCAGGCAAGTATCCCTTTTTCTCTTAAAGAATAAAAGGCCAACTCGTCCTTTGTTATTTTAAGGATCTTTTCTGCTGTTTTCCTACCATCAGCAACAGCCTCTATCACCGTACTTGCCCCAGTCCTGGCGTCACCACAGACAATAACATTATTAAGTCCCATAGCCTTTATACTATCTATAAGTTCAGGTTCTGCCTTTTGTCCTATTGCATAGACCAAAGTATCTAAGTCAAAAGTTTTAAAATCATCTGTATCCTTTATTTTACGTCTACCAGAATTATCACATTCATCCGAAAGGACCATTTTCCTGAATTTTATTGCACCTGCGACACCATTCACCATTGATGGGATGACTTCAAATGGATTCATTAATTCAAAAAGTTCGACACCCTCTTTTAAGGCATCCTCTATTTCTATATTAAGGGCCGGCATTTCTTTTCTGGTCCTTCTATAAGCCAAACTAACTTTTGCACCAAATCTTATACAAACCCTGGCCGCATCTATTGCACTGTTACCACCACCTATAACTACTACCCTATTACCTACTGACTTTATATTTCCCTTAAAAACATTTCTAAGAAAAGAGACCGCAGGTATAACGTTAGCATATTTGCTCTCGTCAAGACCTAAAGCAGTTTCCTTCCATGTTCCTATACTCAAGAGAACGTGATCGTTCTTTTTAGATATCTTTTTTAGTTCTTCTGTATCAACTTTATAGTTATTAAAGACTTCAACACCTAGTCTTGTTATCGAATCTATTTCTTTATCCAATAGAGCAGAAGGCAACCTATAAGAAGGAATCGCATACCTTAACATACCGCCAAGTTTTTCATTTGAGTCATAAAGACTTACGTTGCAGCCTGCCAAACTAAGATAATAAGAAGCAGAAAGTCCTGCCGGACCAGCACCTATAATGGCTATCTTTTTAGAAGAAGGACTCTTTTTTATAGAGGAACTCTCTAATTTAAAAAGTTCATCATAAAGTGTTTCATATACAGAATCACCAAGATATTTTTTAAGCAGTCTTATGTTAACTGTTTCATCTATATTATTTCTAGAACAATCATTTTCACAAAATGCAGGACAGACTCTACCTACAACAGCAACAAGCGGGTTCTTTTTCCTTACAGTAACAAACCCATTAAGCTCCTGCCCGATACGACTGAATAAGATGTAGTCACGTACATCTATACCTGCGGGACATGCTGTCTTACATGGACTAAAACAATCAGCATCATGTTCAGATAGCAAAAGTTCAAGAGCCATTTTTCTATATTTTTTTATCTCTTCGTCATCAGTTATAATACTCATGCCATCCAAGGCTTTTACAGAACATGATGGAATTATCTTTTTGCTCTTTTCATCCTTAACGATACAGATAAAACAAGTAGTCTGTGGCTTAAATCTTTCATCAAAACAAAGAGAAGGTATCTTTATACCGTTCCTCTTGGCAACCTGAAGAATAGTTTCTCCATTTGTGAATTCAAATTGTTTTTTATCTATACTTATTTTCATCTAAATACTCTAAGTTACCTCTAAGCCTTTAAGATAGCTTTGAACTTACATGCATCAAAACATTTTCCGCATTTTATGCATTTATCATTATCTATAATACAGACAGCTTTTCCAGCATCGTTTCTTCCTACATATACGGCATTTACTGGGCAGGCCTTTTTACACATCATGCATCCAATACAATTTTTGCTAATAACTGAATAAGATATTAGAGCCTTGCATTCTGCTGCCCTGCATTTTAATTCCTTTATATGTTCTTCGTATTCTTCTTTAAAATATTTTAATGTAGTCAATACTGGATTAGGTGCTGTTTGACCAAGTCCACATAAAGACAATTTACTTACTGCATCAGAAAGTTCCTTCAACTTGTCTATATCATCAGCGTTCGATCTTCCCTCTACTATTCTGTTCATAATATCTAGCATTCTTGTTGTACCAACTCTGCAAAACGTACATTTTCCACAGGACTCCTTGGCAGTAAAGGACAGGAAAAACCTAGCTATATCGACCATACAAGAACTTTGATCCATGACGACAAGTCCGCCTGAGCCAACAATTACCCCATATTCTTTTAAGGTTTCATAATCTATAGGTATATTTAGATCTTTTTCAGACAAACAACCTCCGCTTGGTCCACCTATCTGAACTGCCTTAAACTTTTTGTCATCTAATATTCCGCCACCTACATCGTAGATGAGGTCTTTTAATTTTATTCCAAAAGGGACTTCTGCAAGACCACCCTTTTTTATTTTTCCAGCTAGAGCAAAAACTTTTGTTCCCTTACTTTTTGCATAACCAATTTTTTCATACTCGCCTGGATTAGTTACTATCCAAGGAACAGCAGCAAATGTTTCCACGTTATTTATTATTGTAGGCTGTTCCCAAAGACCAGATTCCGCAGGATATGGAGGTCTTAACCTTGGCATACCCCTTTTACCTTCTACTGACGCTATTAGAGCTGTCTCTTCTCCGCAGACAAACGCTCCGGCACCTTCCATTACTTCAATAGGGATATAAAGAAAACCTTTTGCTTTTGCGTCTTGTATCGCTTTGTTGATAGTAGATACAGCTATTGGATATTCTGCTCTGACGTAGATAAAACATTTACTTGCCCCAGTAACAAATGCAGCAAGCTGTATCCCTTCCAAAACACTATGAGGGTCACCCTCTAGAACTGCCCTGTCCATAAAAGCACCAGGGTCACCTTCATCTCCGTTACATATTACATACTTTTCTTTTGATTGCTGCTTTTTTAGTATTTCCCATTTACTTGCAGTAGGAAAACCAGCCCCTCCCCTTCCCCTTAAACCGCTGTTTTTTACTATTTCCAAAACTTGTTCCGAAGTATGAACACCATTAAAACATTCAGAAAGGAATTTATAACCGCCAGTATCCAGATAATCCTGCAAGTTAAGCGGATCTATCCAGCCTGAATTTCTAAGTACTATTCTATGTTGTCCTTTAAAAAGTTTAGAAGCTAGGTCTTTTTTCTTACCCTCAAAGACCATTCTATTTTTTAAATTATCTGTAAGGACACCTGTAATATGCAGATTAACTATATCGTCAATATCTTCTGTTTTATCTGTAATGTAAGAAAAAAAGCGAATATCATCTCCAGATTCTACCAGTACTGTAGGCTCTAGATAACACATGCCTATGCAACTAGTAGTTTTAAGCTCTATACCCTTTTTGGCAGTAAGAGCATCAGCTACTTTTTTTGCACCAGCTGAGATCCCACAGGTGCCAGTCGTTACTATTATTTTATTCTTCATCTATACTCATCCAAGATCTGTTTGATCTTTTTTTCATCTATCTTTCCGTAGACAACCTTATCTATCATTACGGCAGGAGCAAGAGAACAACACCCAAGACAGGCAACTTCCTCAACAGTAAATAAGTTATCGCTGGTAGTATCTTCTCCGTCTTTTAGCATTAATATCTCTCTTATTTTAATAGCTAAATTAAAAGAACCAGCAACGTGACAAGCAGTTCCTCTACAGATCTTTAGAGTATGACGTCCTAAGGGCTTTAATCTAAATTGTGCGTAAAATGTAGCAACGCCATATATATGTGCAGTAGATATTCCAATTTCTTTAGAAAGATCATC